>CAXYYS010000013.1:0-52555 GCA_964293585.1 uncultured Acidaminococcales bacterium | reverse complement strand
TATTATTGGCGTCCAAAGTTACGGGCGTGGAAGTGGAAACGATATCAGAATTTTGCTTTGTGGAATTTTGTTGCGTAATAGAAATTTGGTTTGCCGAGTTTTTTTCGGCCGGAGAATTTTGGTTGGCTGCCTTGCCAGTCAGATTTTTATTTCCTTGCGCTGATGTCAGGTGTGGCAAAGCAACTTCTGCCGCTACCAGGCTGCTAAAATCTACCGCATCCAATCTGTTATAGATGCTTTCGCTGGTCAGACTGCTCTGGGGGCTTTGGCTCAGCAGCTGCACCCTGGCCTCGCTGGTCACAGCTTTGGTAAAGTTCCTGCTGGCAGCTTCGTCCTGGTAGAGCACCGCGTTCAAAGCCTGAGCCGTGGCAGAAGTAGGATTGGCTGCTACGGTTTCTATCGTCATCTTGTTCAGAGCTGCGCCCACAGAATTTTCGGAAGACGTCATACCTGGCAGGCTGCCCAAAGTTTGTTTCTGGTTGGCGGTGACGTAAGCATTGTTGCCTTCCGTGGTAGCCGCTAAGGTTACGTAAGGCGAAACATCGCCCGCAGTGACGTTGCCTGTGATGCCGCCCTGGGAGGTTAAATAGTTATACTTGTGGTTAAGCATGGGCGCCGTACTGTCGTTAGTCGCGGCCAAGGTCGTACCGGTCAGGGTACTGCTGCCGCTAACCGCTAGCTTGCTGATGTTCGTACCGTTAGTTGCCACCATTAACTTGCCGGTAGAATTAAAATTGCCATTGACGGTCAGGGTCCCTACTTGGGGCACAGTGGTGGTGGTGGAATTACCGGCAGCCGCGTAAAATAAATTCCGGGCCTCGGCCGTCAGGCCGGGGACCAAAGTGCCGCTGTTGGTTAAGTTACCGTTAATGGTGCCGTAACCGGTAAAAGTAGCGCCGCTGGCCACCGTGACCGGACTTTGCAAACTGCCGGTGAGGGCCAAACTACCCTCTTTCACACTAGTGGCGCCGGTATAAGTATTAGCGCCGGAAAGTGCTAAGAGGCCGTCGCCGGTCTTGGTGACGCTGCCTTCGCCGCTGATCACGCCGCCGTACACGGAATCCGTCAGGCCTTTGGTTAATTCCACGGTCATGTTGGAAAGGGTGTAGCGATAGCTGTTGGGAAAATCAGGCAGGGCAGGATGCAGCAGATCCGTGGTGTACAACTCGTCTTTCTTGCCTAAATAAATCTCGCTGCCGCCCACGCCGTTGTCGTTCAGGGAAACCACGGTAAAATCACCGCCGTTAGCTTCCTTGGAATATTTGCTTAAGGCAAACAGAGGCAGACCCTGCTCATTAGCATCCGATGTTCCTGTCTCCGGCGCGGTGGGCGTACCCTCTGCCGGAATATCCACGCCCACAGTTTGGACATCTACCCAGGCGCCCGCCTTAGAATCATAGATATAAGAAGTACCAGCCGCCATAGTCTTACCTTCTTCATAGGTAACCGGTACCAAATAAGTCTCGCCGTCCTTGCCGGTCAGGGTCACGGTGACAAAATATTTTTGGGTATTAGGCAGGTACACATATTTATCAAAATCCACGGTCCGGTAGCCTTTATACATGGCCGTGCCGTCCTGGCCAAAAGTGCCGCTCTTGGTATAGATGGTAGTGGTGTTAGCTGGGGTGTCGCCTTTCAGGCTGACCTCGATCTTGTAACTCATGCTGTCCGCCGGTACAAAAATACCTACGGCTTTTAAGAACTGGCTGCCGCCGCTGGTCAATTTGCTGGCGGTCTTGTAACTGCCGGTCTGGGCCAGCGGCCAGGGTAAACTAGTGGCGCTAATATTCCAGGCGCCGGGGGCAACGGTATCCACTGCCGTGTAGCGTCCCCAATCCGTTTCTGCATTATAGAAAGAAGCGTTAGTGACAGTGGCATCATCGTAAGAAATATAAAAATAACCTTTATCACCAATGGGAAGGGTAGTACCATCTACTTCTAATTCCGTGCCCCAGCTGTTGCGCATCAGCCAGGCGCCGGTATGGGTCTTACCGTCGCTGGTAGTCATGGTGTAGTTGTCATCCCAGCCTACCAAGGAAACAGCATGGTTAGGCTCCACATAGTTAGTGACACAAATATTCCTATTGACCCTTTCTTCAGCGTTTGCACCCGTTACGCAATAATCTACGCGCAGGACGCCGTAAGTTTGCAGCAGCTGCTTGGTATAGTCACGAGCCTGATTAATACTTATGCCTGCATACGGGTTAGCGGTATCAGAACCCTTGGGCTGTAAGTTAAACTGATCATGCAGGGCGACGCCGTTGCCGGACAGGCTGTTCACGCCCGCCATCGACAGGTCTTTGGGTCCTGCGGCATAGGGAACCGTCTTATTATATTGTTCACCGTAGTGGACCAGCGTCGTTACCGGTTCATAGTCATCATCGCCCGCATCATAAACGGCTAAGAAGCCTTTGTCATTTATTTTAGTGGGGTCAATACTATTATAATAATAACCATCCCCGCTGCCGTCCAGGGGTTTGGCATAGGTCAGCCAGGCCAGATAGCGTTCGCTCAAACGCTCTACCGGTCCCAGACCTGCTGCCTGGCGCTGCCTGTTGATACTGCTTTCCAGGCTGGCCGTCGTGCTAAAGGTCCAGCAGGTACCGTAAGGAGTTTGTTGCCGTATTGCTCCTACGATGTCCTCGGTTGTGGCACTATCACGGACGGTAGGCTCAGTTAACCGCCAGTCAAAATAACCGGGCAGGTCGGCGGCGTACGCCGGCACAGCGGCTGCGCATAAACTTAAGAGTATGAGGGCTGCTAAAGTTTTACGGTTTCGCATGATAATCCTCCTTTACCATGTAGACGGGGGTGTCTTACACCTTAGAAACTAGAAACTGTATTTGGCTGCGACGCTGATGATTTCTTTGTGGGTATTTTGGGATGCTTCGCCCCGGAGTTCGGCCTGGCCGGTCCAGTTCTTGGCCAGCTTGCCGTGGACGTTGACACTGTAGGTGACAAAGTTGCGGTCGTTGTCGGTGCTGATAGTGAAGTTGTTGTTATCGCCTACGAAGGTGCCGTTCAGTTCCGGGTTGAGTCCACTGATTACTCGCTTGTAACCCACGCTGCCGCCGAAGCCGCCGTTCTTGTCGTAGGCGCGTTTAAACTCAATACCGATTTCGCCCCGGGTGGAGTTGTGAGAAGTACTTTCCATGTTTTGGGCAAAGACGCTGCTGCCGGTTTCGCCGTAGGCGTCCTGGCTGCTGTGGGTGTAACTTACTTTCCCGTAGGGGGTGAACTTCCAGGTTTTACGAGCGGTAGAAGGAATTAGGTATTTAGCTTTCGCTTCTACGTCCCAGACTTTGGCTTTGTAATCGCTGTTTAGTTTTGCCCCTAACACATCCCGATCCAGGTCGTACTTGTTGTGACCGTAGGTAAGCAGGCCCTGGTAATCCCAGTTGCCGTTCTTGTGATCCACATAAGCGCCTACCCGCCAGTCGTGGCTGTCGCCGCTGATGGCGTCCGTAGAATAATTGGTTACGCCGTAACTGAACAAGCCGCCCACACGGGTAGTTAAATTTAGCGCTTTGTCGTAGCCGATGGCGCCGCCAAAACTGTGGTCCTTTAATTCGTCGGCGTAGTTAAAAGTTTCGTAGCCTTTGAAAAGTTTGAGCCACAAATTATTATTGGCATCCAAAGTTACGGGCGTGGAAGTTGTCAGCGAATCCGAAATTTGGTTTTCGGAATTTTGTTTGGCAATGGAAAATTGCTGGTTGGATTTTTGTGCGGCCATAGAATTTTGTTTTCCCTGTGTCGTTGTCAGATGGGCCACAGCAACTTCTGCTGGTACCAGGACGCTAAAATCTACCGCGTCCAATCTGCCGGAGACGCTTTCGCTGGTCAGATTGCTCAGAGGGCTTTGGCTCAGCAGCTGCGCCCGGGCCTCGCTGGTCACAGCTTTGGTAAAGTTCCTGCTGACCGCTTCGCTCTGGTAGAGCACCGCGTTCAAAGCCTGGGCCGTGGCAGAAGTAGGATTGGCTGCTACGGTTTCTATCGTCATCTTGTTCAGCGCTGCGCCCACAGAATTTTCGGAGGGCGTCATACCGGGCAGGCTGCCCAAAGTTTGTTTCTGGTTGGCGGTGACGTAAGCATTGTTGCCTTCCGTGGTAGCCGCTAAGGTTACGTAAGGCGAAACATCGTTCGCAGTGACGTTGCCTGTGATGCCGCCCTGGGAGGTTAAATAGTTATACTTGTAGTTGATGAGGGGGGTTGTCCCGCCGTCAGTCACGGATAAAGCTGTACCGGTCAGGGTACTGCTGCCGCCAACCGCCAGCTTGCTGATGTTCGTACCGTTAGTTGCCACCAGTAACTTGCCGGTAGAATTAAAGTTGCCAGTGACGGTCAGGGTCCCTACTTGGGGCACAGTGATGGTGGTGGAATTACCGGCAGCCGCGTAAAATAAATTCCGGGCCTCCGCCGTCAGGCCGGGGACCAAAGTGCCGCTGTTGGTCAAGTTGCTGTTAATGGTACCGTAACCGGTAAAAGTAGCGCCGCTGGCCACGGTGACCGGACTTTGCAAACTGCCGGTGAGGGCGAAAGAACCTTCCTTTACAGTGGTTGCGCCGGTATAAGTATTGGTACCGGAAAGTGCCAGCAGGCCGTCACCGGTCTTGGTGACGCTGCCTTCGCCGCTAATCACGCCGCCGTACACGGAATCCGTCAGGCCTTTGGTTAATTCCACGGTCATGTTAGAGAGTGTATAGCGATAACCGGCCGGAGAAGCATACGTAGCAGGATGGAGCAGATCCGTGGTGTACAACTCGTCTTTCTTGCCTAAATAAATCCCGCTGCCGCCCACGCCGTTATCGTTCAGGGAAACCACGGTAAAGTCGCCGCCGTTGGCCTGGCTGGAATATTTATTTAGGGCGTACAGGGGCATCAAGAAATCAGCTGCTTTCCCGGTGTCAGGCATGACCATTGTAACGGTATCAACCCAGGCCTGCCTGGCAGGATCATAAAGATAGGAAACCCCGTCCTTTATAGGTTGATTTTCATTCGCTGAGATGGGAACATAATAGGAAACGCCATCCTGGCCGGTCAGGGTGACGGTAATAAAATAATTCTGTTGGTTTGGCAGATAAATAAATTTGTTAAAATCTACCGTACGGTAGCCCTTATATGCGGTTGTGCCGTCCTGGCCAAAAGTACCGCTCTGGGTATAGATGGACGTGGTGTCAGCGGGGGTGTTGCCTTTTAAGCTGACATCAATCTTATAGCTCATAGCATCTGCCGGTACGAAAATACCTACGGCTTTGAGCAACTGGCTGGCGCTGCTGGTAAGATTGTCAGCTATCTTGTAGCCGCCTTTCTGGATCAGGACGTCTGGCATCTTCGGATCTTCGTTTGGCGTAGCCTGCAAGTCCTGACCTGAGGGAGTTATGGTATCTACCGACGTATAACGTCCCCAGTCAGTTTCGGCATTATAAACGCCTGTGGCGAAAGCAGTGGCATCGTCATAAGAAAGATAGTAGTAACCCTCATCACCGTAATTTGTGCCCCAGCTGTTGCGCAGCAGCCAGGCGCCAGTATGGGTCACGCCCTGCTTATCTAAAATGGTATAGCTGTCATCCCAGCCCACCAGGGAAACGGCATGGTTAATATTTACAAAATGGGAAGTTAGTATATCCTGTTCCTTAACGGGTTCCTTGGCTGCTGCACGCAGTTCGGCATAATAATTGATTTTCAGCACGCCATAATTCTGAATCAGCTTTTTATAATAGTCTCGGGCAGCACTATCTTTGTTGATAAAAGGCGTACAAGGATTATCAGAAGAATACATAACCAGACCATAGATATCATGGAGGGCGGTGCCGCGTCCGGCCATCAGGCTTACTCCCTGCATGTTATTGTGCTGATATGGCCATTCGCTGTCATAGGCGGTGCCGTAACGTACCAGGACGCTAATCGGTTCAGGACCGGCTTCGCCTGGATCAAACACGGTTTTGGGATTAAAGTGGGAAGCTTCTACGGCTGCGTCATAAAAGTAAAAGCCATCTCCGCCGCCATTTACAGGCGGAGCATAGGCCAACCAGCCCAGATAACGCTCACTGAGGGCAGGAGTTGGCGCCAGACCGGCTGCTTTTAATTTAATGTTCAAAGTACTTTCCAGGGTGGCCGTAGTGGCGAAGGTCCAGCAATTCTCGTAGGGACTCTGGTTGAGGACCGGACCTACGATGGTTTCTGTAAGGGCCGAGGTCCTTTCTGTGGGCACGGTGCGCCGCCAATTATAATAATCAGGCAGCCCGGCTGCGTACACGGGCAGGGCGCCGGTGTATAAGCTTAAAAGTACCAGGATGGCTAAAGCTTTGTGAGTTTGCATGATGACCTTCTCCTTTGAACTATAGACGGGGCAAATTACTTTAGAAACTATATTTTGCGGCTAAACTTCCATTATTCATACTTCTATTTTAACATAACTGGTAAGAAATTGCTTGCATAAGGGAGAAATGATGAACATTTTGGGCCTGTGCACAAAAATTGTGCCGGTCATACTGAGGTATTGCTTAGTACGCTTATACCAAATTCCTGCTACAATAAAAGCAGGAATGCATAAGCAAACGGGCCTGTAGCGTCCGCCGTTTGCTTGTAGTACGTGGAAAGAAGGTGGCCGGGGTGCGCAAATTTTTAGGGCGGTGCCTGTGGTTGCAACTGGTAGTTTTGTTGTGTGGTTTATTTTTGCTGACAGGTTCGGCCCAGGCTGGTTTTATGACAGATTTTGAGCGTAGCGTCCGCTATGATTATGAGGGTATGGTGGCGGCTTTTCACGGCCTGCACGGTAACGGCTATGTGCCTTTAAGTGAGGAGGAACAAGCTGAGTTTTCCCATGTTAAATTTAAGATTGCCCTGGGCGATTACGCTGCCTGGTCTTACTGTGAGGAACTGAATGGCAAGCCTGTGCAGCGGGCGGTAAAAGTAGTTAAGTCCGGCTATCTGGTCGGCGGACTTCAGGTAGGCGAAACTGTGAGCGAGGAACGTCTGGCCCAGCTGGATATGAATATGCAGGGCATGAATCTGCCTCAGGGCTGGTATCAGGCAGACACCAAAACTTACGGCAAATATTTGTGGTTGTTTAACGGTCCCGGCGCCGGCGGCGAGATGGTACCGGTGAAAGGTTTTGGCTTCCATCTGGAAGAGGGCAAGATCCAGGATATTTTCTGGTGCGTATATCTGCCGGAGTGAAAAAATTGGTTGCGTGTTACAGGTCAGGGCAGGTAAAATTGGTTAGGCTGCATAAAATTGTGGCTTGTGTCAATAAATGGGAAAGTGGAAGGAAGGTGGGTATGGTGGGTAAAAATTCTTGGCGCCGTTTGTGGTTGCAGCTGGCGGTTTTGGTGTGCGGGTTATGGCTGGCGGCGACGGCCGGGGCGGAAGGCTTTTCCTGGCCGGCTCCTCAGGAACCGGTACCGCCGGAGTGGCCCATCGAGGCTCGTTGCTCAGCTTCGGATGTGAATTTACGCAACAGCGGTATTATGGCGACAAGCAAAGTGGTAGGCACGTTGCAGTTTAATGATCTGGTGTATGTGAAGAAAGTCCACGAGAGCGACAGCGATCTGGTGGACGGATATCCGTTTGCAGAAATTATTACGGACAAGGGCAGGAAAGGTTTCGTCAACCTGAAGTTTTTGACCAATATTGCTGCGGATAATACCCGCGCCTCCCGGTTTAGGGCGGCTTTTAACAGCGGTGCTTTTTTTACCTTTGACAGCATGGAAAGGGCTTTTGATGAAATAGCCGGTAACGGCTACACGCCTTTGAGCGAGGAAGAGAAGAACGAGTTTTCCTCTGTCAATTGTAAGATTGCCCTGGGTAATTACGCTGCCTGGTCTTATTGCGCAAAACCGGATAAGAAACCGGAGCAGCTGGCGGTGAAAGTGGTGAAGCCCGGCTATATGGTGGCGGGACTCCAGGTGGGCGAGAGCATGGATACGGACCGGCTGGCGCAGTTTGATAAGGATATGCAGAACTATGGCTGGGAGCCTGGGGCCACGGATGCCACGGGTAAACATTTGTGGACCCTGAACGGCCGCCGTGCCGACGGTCAGACGGGACCCATCAATGGTTTTGGCTTCCACGAGGATAATGGCACGATCAAAGATATTTTCTGGTGCATCTATCTGGTGGATTGAAAAAGGTGGCGCCAACTAAATTGTTGGGCTGCTAAAAATTTTGGCAGCCAGAAATTTGCGCGGAGTAAAAATCAGGCAGCCGGGAAAAAATTCCCGGCTGTTTTTTGGTGCGGCTTTACCAAAAGCGCATATCTCGGTACAATAGATATAGAATTTTACAGAAGGAAAGGTGCTTGTGATGCAGAAAAATAAATGGGGTCATTGCTCTTTACAGCTGGTGCTGTGCCTGGCTTTACTGTGCGGGACCGTGCCTGCGTGGGCGCAAAATGATGGGGCGGCGCCTATCCGCGTGGCGGTTCCGGCGCCTGCTGGTGGTCAGGTAACCAAACCCGGTCCCGGCAAGCCCGGTTGGGAAGAAGTTTGCCGTCCGGAAATCCGGGCGGTGCGGCAGGTTGCCCCCAGCGATAAAAAGATTGCCTATTTCGGACGCTGGGATAAAAAAGATGCGAACGCTTACCGGACGGACCGGGGCGCCGCATATCTGAAATTTAATTTTACCGGGGACTATGTGGCCGTGCATTTGCAAAATTCCGGCGCCAAGATCTGGTGGCGCAGCAGTATTGACGGCGATGCCTGGCAGCGTTTTCGGGGCGACCTGGTTGCGCCGCTGACCAGGAAAGGTAAGCATACGCTGGCTTTGGAACGGGATACGGAAACTGCCGGCGGGGTCACCAGCATCACCGGGATTACCCTGGCAGCAGAGGGTAAACTTTTGCCACCGCCTAAACCCGCCCGGCGCCGGTTGGAATTTGTGGGAGATTCTATTTTGGCCGGAGCCTTTGCCCTGGGTACGGATACTTACGGTTATCTGCTTAACGAAAGTTCGGCCCAGTCTTTTGGACCGCTGACGGCCCGTAAGCTGGGAGCTGAATACAGTGTTGTCGCCACCAGCGGCGAGGGTGTGGTCCATAATTACCGGGAGTCGGCGGCGAAGGGGCGCAGCTTTACCCATAGCGGTGATGATTACGCGCGTCTGCTGTGGGGCGAACCCGGCAGCCGTTTTACCGGCCAGGGGTTAAAACCGCAAGTTATAGTTTTAAATCCCGGGGCCAACGATTTTACGGGACCTGTGTATCCGGCGGAAGATTTTGAAGAGGGCTACCGTAAATTGATCCTGCAGGTACGGCATCTGAATCCCAAGGCGTATATCCTGTGCCTGGAGCCGGTACCATTCCAGTATCGCGCCAGCAAACCTCTTATTGAGCATGTGGTAACAGAGCTGCAGGTCCGGGGTGATTTGCGATTACATTTTATTCCGGTGAACAAGGACCAGAGTTTCCTGGCGCCTTATGATTATGCGGACGGGGAACATCCGCTCTTGCAAGGCCATGAAAGACTGGCTCACTATTTGAGCAAGGTTATCGCCGGCATCATGAACTGGGAGTAAAAATACGAGGCGGGGATACTTTAGTATCCCCGCCTCTTTAAGTTTCTTTAAACAAATCCAATTTTACCACCCGGCGCGGCCGACCGGTTGGCGCCATCATGATTTCACCTACCACGGTACACAACCTGGCCGCTTCCAGCTTGGCAATAATCCTGTTCACGGTCCGGTCCGAAATATGCAGCTGCTCCCCCAGTTCGGCGGTAGTAAATTCACCTTTGCCGGTGCGCTCGGTAATTAAAAATAATTTGTGCAGTGTTTTGATACTCAGCTTACTTTTTTGAGCCAGGGCCCACAGCTGCGGATCAATGGTGATTTCGTCCCGCCCTTTGCGGGCCTGGATGATGGTGAAAGGACCGTCCATCTTGTTCGCCCCGTGGGCAATATAAATTTTATTTCCCCCTACCTGTATGGCCTGGAGCTTGGCGTTCTCGGCATTAACTTTTGCTTCCAGCGCGGTGCAGCCAAATCCGATGCCGATGCTCATGGTACAGAGGGTGCGGATCTCGGGCTGGGCAAAAAGCATAAAGTTACGCATGTGGTTGGTTTCGCTTTCCAGCGCCTGGCGGGTGGAATAGAGCACGTATTCGTTGTAACCAATCTCGGTGACCGCCGCCTGAATCTGATCGGCAAAGATAAAAATCTGCCGGGCGGTCTGCATCTTGGCCAGGGCCATGTTATAAGTGGTTTCATTGAACAGGGACCGGGCCGCCGGCGTATCAATATGGATGCAGATGACGGTGAGCTGGCTGCGGCGCAGTTTTTGAATCAGGTATTTTTGCTGCAGCTGGGTTAAGGCTTCCCGGTAAATATTTTTGGTGGGTTCAATCAGCACGACCGGAATCTTTTTAGCGTTCAGGGTCTGGTAGACGCTGTTCATGGCGGTCAGGCAGCAGGTAACATCTCCCTGCCGGTACAGGGATTCGTGAAAATGTACCAGTTCGTCTAAATAATCAGGCGCACAGGGATTGCGGGGCGCCTTCCAGATATTTACCGTTTGGGGCACCAGACCGATTTCACCATAAGCTTCGGTCAGGATACGCGTCCCATAGGAATCGAAACTAAGTTTGCGGATATCACAGTGAAAATGTAAAAGCGCGGTTAGCAGGGCGCATAACAAAGAGGAACCACGTCTTGGTACAGCCTCCCACGGCAGGAGGGGCTGTACTTTTTCTTTGCAGAGCAGATAGGGAGTGGTTCCGGTGAAGAGAATCCCGTCCAGCTTTTTTTGGGCGGCACGGACCAGCGCAGGCGCGTCCGTATATTTTTCATAGACCAGAGGTACGGGGGTGATATTGGGAAATTCGGACTGGGCGACGGCGCTGGCTTTTTGTACGAACTTGGAGGGACCCAGGATACCAAATTTCATGGCGGCCTCCTTTCCCTTTAAGACATGTTTTGGACATTTTCGGGACAAACAGGTTCTTCTATAATTATAGTACGGGAAAATAAAATCGCTGTCAATCAGCCAAAAACTTGAAAATAAACAGGCAGCTCCAAGGGAGGGGTAAGCGGGTGCCGCACAGGTTAAGGGAGGAGGCAGAGCGATGATTATTGGTGTACCAAAAGAAATCAAAAATAATGAGAACCGGGTAGGTTTGACGCCGGCAGGAGCATATGTCCTGACCAGTCATGGCCATACGGTGCTGGTGGAGCAGGGTGCCGGTGCGGGCAGCAGTTTTACGGATCAGGATTATGTGGCTGCCGGCGGCATCATCCTGGAAGAGAAACGGGAACTTTTTGACCGGGCAGAAATGATTATTAAGGTAAAGGAACCTTTGGCGTCAGAATATGATTTGTTCCACGCGGGACAGATTTTATACACCTACCTGCATCTGGCACCGGAACCGGCTTTGACGGCGGCGCTGCTGGAGCGTAAGGTGGTGGGGATTGCTTATGAGACCATCGAAGACGAAAAACATACGTTGCCGCTTTTGGCACCGATGAGTGAAGTGGCAGGGCGGATGGCGGTCCAGGTAGGCGCCCGGATTTTAGAAAAACAAGCCGGCGGCAAAGGCATCCTGTTAAGCGGCGTGCCCGGAGTGGCGCCGGCTACGGTGGTAATTATCGGTGGCGGCGTGGTGGGTACCAGCGCAGCTAAGATTGCGGCCGGTATGGGCGCCCGGGTAATTTTACTGGATAAAAGCCTGCCGCGGCTCCGGTATCTGCACGATATTTTCGGCAGCCGGGTTACCACGGTCATGTCCGACAGTTTTAACATCGCCCGCTATGTGCAAGATGCGGATTTAGTGATTGGCGCCGTGCTGATCCCGGGGGCCAAAGCTCCCAAACTGGTCAGCGAGGCCATGGTTAAAAAAATGGCGCCCGGTTCCGTGCTGGTGGACGTGGCCATTGATCAGGGCGGATGTATTGAGACTGTGGACCATGTGACGACTCATAGCGAACCTACGTATGTAAAGTTTGGCGTAGTACATTATGCTGTGGCAAATATTCCGGGCGCCGTGCCCCGGACTTCGACTCTGGCGTTGACCAACGCGACGCTGCCTTATGCGGTACAACTGGCGGACCAAGGCTGGCAAAAAGCCTGCGCTGCTGACGCCGGCCTGGCGGCGGGACTGAATGTAGTGTGGGGACATGTGACTTACAGGGCGGTAGCCACCGCCTTACAACTGCCGTATCTGCCCTGGCAGGAGGCCGGATTGGATGCCTAGCTTGACAAGATAAACGCAAAGTGGCAAGAGCTGTAGGTTATTTATAGTTAAGAAAGGGGGAAAATCATGGAACAAAAAAATGGTTCCCAGGTTAAAGTTTCCTGGTACAGTTACGTGGCATTGATTTTTGCTTTGATGTTCTTCTCGGGTATCTTTGCTAAGAGTACCGGATGGTGGAAGGTTTTTGATTTTACCGTTTTAAACGGTGCCTTTGGTAAGATTACCATGGAAGGTTCCAAAGCTGCCTTTACTTTCCGGGGCGCGGGCGGCGTGGGCGCGCAGGATGGCTTCCTGTTTGCCCTGTCCCTGATGCCGGCCGTGATTTTTGCCCTGGGCGCGGTGGCAGTTGTGGAGGGCCTGGGCGGTTTGCATGCGGCACAGAAACTTATGACGCCGCTGCTGCGTCCGCTGATGGGTATTCCCGGTATTTGCGGCTTAGCCATGATTGCCAGCTTCCAGAGTACGGATGCCGGTGCCGGGATGACCAAGGAATTGTATCAGGAGAAGGAGATCACCGATGACGAACGGACCATCTTCTGCATGTTCCAGATTTCGGGCGACGGGCTGATCACTAACTATTTTTCTTCGGGAGCAGCGCTGTTCGCCATGTTCGTGACTCCCATCATCGTACCGTTCCTGGTAATTATCTTCTTTAAAATTTTTGGTGCCAATATGATCAGGATGTACATTAAGTTTGCCGGTAAAAAAGAACTGGCAGCCGGCGGCGGTCCTGTAAATGATAAAGATGCCGGTAGCGGCAAGAATAGTTAGGAAGGGAGGGAAAGTCGATGGCAGTTGCGGAAAATAAGCAGAGTTTTAATCTGTTAGATATGTTTGTTAACGGTGCCCGCCGTGGTTTTACGGTAGCGACGACCAACATGCTGCCCAACGTGGTCATGGCCTTTGTCCTGATCAGGGCGCTGGAAGTCACCGGCCTTCTGAAACTGTTTGGCGTGGTTTTTAAACCGGTGATGGGTTTGTGGGGCCTGCCCGGCGAAGCCGTGACCGTGATCGTGTCTTCGTTTTTGAGCATGGGCGGCGGGGTAGGCGTTACCGCCAGCCTGTATACCAGCGGTATTCTTTCCAATACGGATGTGACGGTGCTCATGCCGGCAATCTGCCTGGTCGGCGCACTTTTGCAATATCTTGGCCGCTGCCTTGGTACGGCGGAAGTACAGACCAGATATTATCCGGCGATCATCATCATCAGTTTTGCCAACGCGCTGTTGGCAATGTGGGTAATGCGGCTTCTGGTAACTATCTTTTAAGCAGTGCCGGTTAATGGCGGTAAAAGTTGCAGCGCCGGCGGTAATAATGCCGGCGGACTTGCAGGCGGGAGGTGAAGCGTATGGATTTGATTCATGAGGCCGTGGAGAAACATCGGGACGAGATTTTAAAAACGTATGCAGATTTGCACGCTATCCCGGAGTGGGGGTACGAAGAAGTACAGACCAGTGCCTATATTCAGCAGAAACTGGAAGACCGGAAGCTGCAGGTGGACCGGGTAACAGAAACAGGTTTGGTAGCTGTGTTGTACGGATCACAACCGGGACTGAACGTGGGCCTGCGGGCGGATATTGACGCGCTGCCTTTTGAGGATAAAGAAGGCGGCACTTGTTACATGCATGCCTGTGGCCACGACGGTCATACCACCATGGGTATCTGGACACTTTTGATTTTGCAGGAACTGCAGTTAGTAAAAAAAGGCAGTGTACGGGGTATCTTTCAGCCGGCAGAAGAGAAACTGACCGGCGCCAGGTCTATGATCAAGGCAGGCGCTACCCAGGGACTGGATGAATTTTATGGCGTTCATATCCGGCCCATCCAGGAACTGAGAGTAGGTACGGCGGCGCCGGCTTTATGGCACGGCGGCAGTACCATGGCTGAAGTAACTTTTAAGGGGCAGCCTGCGCACGGGGCCAGACCTCATTTAGGCAGAAACGCCCTGGATGCGGCGGCGCTTGCAATCATGGGCATCAATGCCGTGTGGGTGAATCCGGCGGAGCAGTGGTCGGCTAAAGCGACCCGCTTACATTGCGGCGGGGCCCAGGCTAATTTTATACCCGACCGGGCAGAACTGTCCCTGGATATTCGGGCGGCCACAAATCCACTGATGGCAGAGCTGGTCGATAAAGTGCAGAACGCTTGCGTGGGTGGCGCCCTGATGACGGGCTGCGAAGCTAAATTTGTAGTACGGGCAGCGGTACCGGCGGCGGAATACGACGTAGAAACAGTTCAAAATCTGGGCGAAGCTATTATGGAAACTGTGGGCGAAGATAATTACGTACCGCCCATCATTACGCCGGGCAGCGATGACTTTCACGATTACAAGAAAGCAGATCCGCATTTGAAGACGGCTTTCCTGGCCCTGGGGGCCGGCGCAACCCCGGGTCTGCATGCACCGGATATGCATTTTGATATCACCACGCTGTTGCTGGGTATCGAAATTTTGGTGCGGGCTCTGGCTAAACGTGTAGCGTAAAATTAAACAGGCGGAAGATACTTTTAACTGTTTTGTTCACCAAAAAGTATCCCCGCCTGTTTTTATTTTTCTGTGTTCAAAAACTTTGCCAGCGTCCGGTACAACACCTCCGGTTCAATCGGCTTATTCAAATGCGCGTTCATACCGCTTTGCAGCGAAGCCCGCACATCTCCGTCAAAGGCATCCGCCGTCATGGCGATGATGGGCACTGTCCGGGCATCGGTACGGGCCAGCGTCCGTATCTGTTTTGCGGCGCCGTGTCCGTCCAGTACCGGCATTCGGATATCCATCAGGATGGCGTCGTAATAATCTGGTGTTGAGCTGCTGAACATTTGCACGGCGATAGCGCCGTTGGCTGCCGTCTCTACCAGCAGCTGCTGCTTTTCCAGCATGCGCTGGGCAATCTGGGCGTTGAGCGGATGGTCTTCTACCAGCAAGATCCGGCGCCCTTTCAGCAGAGCCGTGTCGGTTTGTGCAGCTGTAGCTGCGGCCGTACTGGCTGTAACCGGAGCAAAGTTAAAATGCAGGGTAAAGGCACTACCTTGACCGGGCGCGCTTTGTACCTCAATGGAGCCGTGCATCTGTTCGGTAATTTTTTTGACGATGGCCAGGCCCAGGCCGCTGCCTTTTTCTACGTTGCCTTGGCCGTTATGTTCTTGGGTAAACGCATCGAACATCTTGCGCTGGAATTCCAGCGACATACCGGCACCGTTATCTGTCACCACAAAGGTGCAGGGGAGCAGGCCGTCCGTAATTTTGCCGCAGGTGGCGCTAAAACTGATGCGGCCGCCGGGCGGTGTAAATTTGGTGGCGTTGTTAATCAGATTAGCAATGATCTGAGTGAACCGCACTTTATCAGTGAGAATTATTTTGTCATCCATATTCGTATTGATGGTAAAAGTCTGCCCGTGCCGGGTGCAGACATCGTCAAACATCAAATGGAGGCCCTGTAAAAATTCCGCAAAGGGGAACGGGGTGGTCTGCAGGTTCAGTTTGCCGCTTTCGATACGGCCCACGTCCAGCACATCATTTAACAGTTCCAGTAAAATAGTGCCGCTGGTGTGAATCTTGTCCAGGTTATCCTGCATGCGTGCCGGGTCATGGATATCATCCTGGGCCAGGGCCGTCAGACCGATGATGGCATTGAGGGGCGTACGGATATCGTGGCTCATGCGGCTTAAGAAATCTGTCTTGGCCTGGTTGGCCAGTTCGGCAGCTTTAATCTCGGCTTTCTGGGCCGTTAATTTTTCGTTAAACACCCGGTCCCGGTGGCGGTCGTTCATCAGACCGATGATGGTGATGATCATGATAAGGCCGGTAAAAGCCCAGACAACGGAACTGTGTTGTTCGTAAAAGCTGGGTTCTTCGTTTTTAAAGATGGCGCCTATGGCTTCAGGCGGTAATTGGCCTTTGCTAATTTTGAACCGGTTCAGTTGCTGCAGGTCAAAAACATAGTTGTTGCCGCTGGTACGATATCCCAGTGCAGCAATGGTGGTGGCACCGGTTAAAATTTTGCGCACCATCTCGCCGGTTTGTTTGCCTACGTCATCGTAGGACAGGGCGCAGCCGCCTAAAATACCTTCGCCAATCCCGGCTTCGTCCGCTTTAAAAACGGGTACCCTGGCTGCGCTGCTCACAAAGGCGGCACCGTCTGCAATATCGTAATGTCTCCCGGAGCCGTCGATGCTGAAAACTCCGTACCAGAGAATGGTATCATCATCGTAGCTGCGCAGTTGGCGCGCCAGGGCCTCTGTCTGGTAGTTAGTGGAATCCAGGACGGAGAAGGCCAGTTGGGGGAAATTATGCGCCTGAGCTAAGACCTGGTCAGACGTGCCTTTGGACGAAACCGTGTTATCTCCTACAACAACCAGTTTTTTGGCTTGGGGACGCAACTTTAAGGCCAGCTCAATCGTTTCTTTGACCGGATAAATTTCTACCATACCGGCCAGATTTTGGTCCTGACGCATATAGTTCCGGACTTTTTCTTCCGAGTTAATATTTTCACAAATTACGGGGACATCTTTAAAATATTTGTCCCGGTTCTGTTCCACAAAATCCAGGGCGTCATCATCACCGGCAATGACCAGATCGAAACGGCTATGCTTCTGGAGCAGGTAATCCAGCTCACGTTTGGTTTGGGCAAAAGCAAAATCGTGATCCCGGTTCTTGGTGTTCATGAAGATGTATTGGATACTGGCAATATTTTTTAGTTCTGCTTCCACATGGTTGATGACCAGGGGAACGGTAAAGAAATCCCGGGAGTAGGAGTTGAGAAACAAAACTTGTTTTTGCCTTCTGGCCAGGGTAGGCGTGGCAATATTATTATCCGCTGCCGTTGCGGTAGCCGCCTGGACCGGACTATTCATGCCACCAGCCAGGAAAACAATAAGCAGACCAAGACAGGCAAAAAAAACAGACATTATCCCAGCACGCACGTAATTTAAAATTGCGCGTGGGATTATCTGTCTGTCTTGTATAGTAACTGCTTTTTTATAGAAACTGCCTAAATATGGATGTATTTTCTTGGTGCTAAACATGTGGCGCCACTTCCTCTTCTTATGTAAAACCTGGCGCTGCTCTAAATTCCAAATTATAATATTATTACATTTAACTTTTGGGAGTCAGGGCCTCGACTAATTTTTTGTATAAAAGTTCCGGAGAGACCGGCTTGGCAATATGATCGTTCATGCCTGCCGCCCGACATCTTTGTACGTCTTCCTCAAAGGCGTCCGCGGTCATGGCGATGACAGGAATAGTTTGGGCATCAGGCCTGTCCAGGGAACGAATGCGCCTTGTCGCCGCTAAACCATCTAAGACCGGCATATGGATATCCATCAGGATGACGGCAAAGGTGCCAGGGGGGCTATCCTTAAAGATTTCTACGCCTTGTTCACCGTTATTGGCTGTGGTGACCGGCATGCCTTTGGCTTTTAAAAGCGCCTTGGCTATTTCCTGGTTCAGCTTGTTGTCTTCGCAGAGCAGAACCTGCCGTCCTGCCAGGATAGTTGTGGCAAGAGCGGGAACTGTGGCTGCCATGGCAGGCTGGGGTGCAGTTACTTCTTTCAGGCACAGGTGGAGGTTAAACTCAGTGCCTTTGTTTATTTCGCTGTGGACGGTGATGGTACCGCCCATCAGATTTACATACTGTTTGACGATGGCCAGTCCCAGACCGGTACCACCGGCTTCGTAACCGGTACGGTTTTCCTGGGTAAAAGGATCAAAGATATGGGGTAAAAATGCAGGTGAGATGCCGATGCCATCGTCTTTTACGGTGGCAACAGAATCTAACTGTCCGTTTTCCAGCTTCACATTATTGAGGGTAAACCAGACATGTCCGCCGGCCGGCGTATATTTGATGGCGTTGGTTAAAAGATTTAAAAATATTTTCTGCAGGCAGAGTTTATCCGCCAGGATAGTGCGGTCAACGATAGCGCTACGATCCGTGATCAGGGTAATCTGTTTTTTCTCAGCTGCCGCCTGAATAGGGGTGATGATAGCGTCAAAAAGTTCGGCGGCCTTCAGTGGTTCAGGATGCAGTTCCAGCTTACCGCTGCCGGCCTTGGAGATGGTCAGCGTATCGTTAATCAGATCCAGAAGCAGGGTGCCGGAAGTTTCTACCTTGTCCAGATATTCTTCCTGTTTTGCCGCTGCCAGTCCCTTTTCTCTGGCCATGCGGGTAAAGTTCAGGATGGCGTTTAAAGGTGTGCGCATATCATGGCTGATATTAGAGAAGAAAGCATTTTTGCCTTCAATATTTTTTTCCAGGGCAGCCAGTTCAATTTCCCGGCGCTCGGTTGCAATTTTAATCTGGTTAATAGCTTCTTGTTCTTTATGCCGTTTGCGGAGCTGTATCAGGGCCACGATCAGGCAGATGACTAACAGCAGCAGCACACCGGTGACGGCGGCTATGACAGTCATGGGTATCCGGGCCAGCGAAGTATCCCAGCGGCTTTCGGGCAGGGTATTATCGGTTACGATGCCGCTGAAACCGAAGGAAGCAACGTTCACGGCTTTACTGAGGATGGTACACAAAGTGCTGTTATTATAAGCTGTGGCGCCACAGATATCCATAGAGTTGGCATTAATCGTGGTCATCTTGTAGGTGCCGATCTGATTCTGGTTAATGAGCCAGGTAGCGGTAGGCATACCGCAGACCAGGGCGTCAACCTTGTTTTCCTTAAGAGCTTCAAAGCAAGCCATGGTATCACCATAGGATACTGTTTCCGCATTGGGAAGTTTACTGATAGTAAGAGCTAAAACTTTACCGCTGCGCGCCTTGACGGCAATTTTTCTGATCCTGTCAATGCTGGTTTGAGCCCGGGTCAGGAGAACCATATCCATAGTGTCGTAGGCCCTGGTCAGGCGCAGGCCGTAACTGTAAGCAGGAATCTGGCCGTTACTATATATTCCCAATACGTCAACTTCGCCGCGGGCAACTGCTTTGGTTGCTTCTTCATAGGTAGCAAAAACTTTATAAACAGGCCGTAGACTTGTAAGCTGGCTGATCTTGGCGTAAAGATCGGGGATAATGCCCTGGGGTTGTTGATCATTACTGTTCTTATAATAAGGATAGTCGTTGGCCACCACGGCGATGGTCAGATCCGGATGTTGGGCTATATATTTTTTTTCTTCCTTGGTCAATATCTTAATGGAAGCATCAGGTTCGTCATATTTCTGAGTCAAGCGGTCGTAGTAGGCAGGGTCTTCGGACAAGATATTGCTCATAGCGTTGTCAACCCTGATTTTTAAGTCCGTATCAGATTTCCGGAAAATAAAATAATAAGGCAGCGGCGCAAAATTTTGAATGGTACGGAAACCTTCCACAACAGGTGAACCGTACAGGCCCGCATCTATTTTACCGTCATTTACGGCAGTCTTGATGTCATCAATATTGGCGTACAGGCGGATGTCAGGGACGATGCCATAAGCGCTGCAAAATTGGGTGAACAGTTCGCGGACCGTGCTGCCTTGTTCGGCGCCATAGGTCATCACGCTCAACTGCCGGAGTTCGCCAAAGGTAAAACGGTCGTCATTCTTGCGGATAAAGACGCACATGGGCAAACGTCCGACTTCATATTCGGTGAAAAGATATTTTTCTGCCCGGGCCGGCGTCTTAATCACATTGCACATCATGTCCAGCTGGCCGTTGTTCAAATCGTTCAGTGCCTGAGGACCGCTTTTATATAAGGTGATTTTAATATTCAGGTTGGCATATTGGGCAATCTTATACACATATTCGGCATTCACACCGGTATAGCTGCCATCGCCGGCTTTTTCAGCAAAATGTTTCTGGTCAATGATGCCGATGCGGGTGATTTGCCGGGACAGAGGTTGCTTGGCAGGGGCAGCGGCAGCCAGGGACGGCATAATAATAGAGGCTGTCCATAGACAAATAAGTATAAGCATGGTTAAAATTCTGCTTAGGCTTGTTTTCATGATGAGCCTCTTTTCTTTCTCCAATAATGCAAAGCCTGGGACCAAAGAAGATTACGCAATTATGAAAATTATTAATTAATATATTATATCTTATTTTAGTGAGAAAATAAATAGCCGGGGATTCGACTGGCATATTGTAATATAAAAATTTGGATTATTTGCTACCTGTGGTATAATATATAAGTCGAACTGTCGCTAAATACATGGAGGAACATTTTGAACCATAAAACCTCAGCACTGGTGGAGGCAGCTATCTTCGCCGCCATCGCTCTGCTCTTTAACGTAGTTTTTTATTTCATACCTTTCCTGACAATCTTTGTCAATCTGGTCATGCCTTTACCGGTAGTGATCTGCGGCCAGCGCCACGGTTTTAAGTGGAGCCTGCTATCGCTGATCGTGGCATCTATCCTGGCAGCCATGCTTATCAATCCGCTGCAGGGATTGTTTTATCTGGGTGTGTACGGCGTGCTGGCTTTAATTGCCGGTACCTGCATGTACCGCAAGGTGCCGCCGGTTAAAACGGTGCTTTTGGCTTCTATCGGCGCCCTGATCGGTTACGGTGCCAATATCGCCATTGCGTTTTTCCTGATGGGGATTAACCCGATTACGACTTTCTTTACCGGTCTGGACCAGGCTCTGCCCCAGATGGTCAATGCGATGACCAGCGTCGGCATGAGCGGCGAAAGTGCCATCCAATGGCAGGGGGAATTCCAGCAGTCAATCGAGATGATGAAGATTATTCTGCCGGGAGCGCTCTTGCTTTATGCTCCCATCGTTTCTTTTATCAACTACGTGGCCGCCCGCAGGATCATCATGCGGCTGGGCCAGTTTATCCAGGGTTTTCCTGATTTTCTACACTGGAACATGCCCAAGGCGGTGGTGCCGATTTATTTCCTGGCTTTTTTTGCCATCAGCTATCTGCACAGCGCCGGTTTGAAAGACAGTCTGTATTTTAAGATTTGTGCCAACCTGTGGGCCATCACCAGCGTGCTGCTTGTTATCCAGGCGTTCGCGGTTATCTACTGGTTTGTGCGCGTGAAGGGATTTTCCCGGATCTGGCTGTATGTGGCAGGTTTTGCCGCCATGTTCATGCCCATGGTTTCCCTGGTGTTCACCTACGTGGGCGCCTACGACCTGCTCTTTAATTTCCGCAAGCTGAAAAAGCAACCGCCTCAGGCCGGGGAAAAACAACAGACACAAAGTAAGTAAGAGGTGTAATTTATGTTTAGTAAAAACTTTTTTAATGGCTGGCAGGACATCAAGCTGTATGTGATCATGATTCTCATACTGCTGGTGGTCTTTAGCGTGGAACATGTGTATTTTATTCCCGCCGCCATCATCCTGGCCGCTTCGGTAATTTATTATGCCCGCCGCGGTCTCAGGAATCGCCAGGGTTCCTACACCGGTTATCTGGATAATATTATCCGGAATATCGAGCGGGCTCATTATTATGCCGTGGACCATCTGGATGTGGGCATGGCAGTTTTTGGCAAGGACGGGCTGCTGCAATGGAAGAATGAGTTGTTCCAAAAATACGTAGGCCAGAAAAATATTGAAGGCCTGCGTCCGGAAGAAATTATTCCGGAGCTGGGACCCAGCGCTTTTGAAACCATGTGTGTCAAGGACGATAGCAAACTCATCCAGATTGAAGGCCGTTACTATACGTTGCAGTATTTTTGCGTGCAGACACAGTTTAAGGATTCCCGCCACAAAAATCTGAGCGATACCAAGAATGGCTTGATGCTGTTTTTGACCGATGTGAGCGAGCGGGAACTGTTAAAACAAAAATATGAGAACGAACGCATCTGCCTGCTAAATATCCGCTTTGATAACTACGAAGACGTGATGAAAGGTTTGAGCGAAAGCGCCCGTGCCAATGTGGACGGTGCCGTGGCTGAAATCTTAAGCAAATGGGTGGATGATGAGCACGGATTTGTGAGCCGGGTCACCAAGGACAGTTTTTCTGCCGGTATGAATAATGCCGCCCTGCGTGATTCCATGGAAGATAAGTTTGCCATCCTGGATAAGGTGCGGGCTATCAAGCTGGAAAATAAGATTGAGCCCACACTGAGCATAGGCGCCTCGGTGGACGGAGCCAACCTGCAGGAAGTTTATCAGGCGGCTGGCAAAGCGCTGGAGCTGGCGCTGGGACGCGGCGGCGATCAGGCTGTGGTCATCGTGAACGGGCAGAACCAGTTCTTTGGCGGCACCAGTACCGTGACAGCCAAGAGTACCAGGGTCCGGGCCAGGATTGTGGCGCATACTATCCATGAGCAGATGGAAAAGGCCGACAAGATTTTTGTCATGGGCCATGTGAATGAGGATTACGATTCCATCGGCAGCTGTATCGGTGTGGCCAAGATGGCTCTGTCCCTGAAAAAAGAGACCCATATCGTTATCAGCGGTACCAGTGTGGCACTGAAAAAGATTACCGACATGCTGAACTCGGGCGAGATTGTGTTGACCGGGCAGGATGCCGAGTATGCCAAGATTTTGGTGAAAGGCGATGAAGCGGTACCGCTGGTAACGCCGGACAGTCTTTTGATGCTGGTGGATCACCACCGCAAACCGCTCTGTGCCAGCAAGAAACTTTTGGAAGCGATTCCCAAGCGCCGGATTATCGTGGACCATCACCGCCGGGCGGAAGATTTGATTCCCGGAACGCTGCTCCAGTATCTGGAACCTTCCAGTTCCAGTACCAGCGAGCTGGTGACGGAGCTGGTGCATTATTTTGACGACAACCTGGACTTTAGCGTGATTGAAGCCACGGCTTTGTACGCGGGTTTGATTGTGGATACAAAGAACTTTGCCGTGCAGACCGGCGAGCGTACCTTTGAAGCGGCGGCATTGCTGCGCCGGAGCGGGGCTGACCCCAGCCTGGTACGTCAGCTCTTTAAGGATGACCTGAATGCTTTCCGGGAGCGTTACAAGATTATCGCTTCCGCCCAGTCGCCCTTGCCGGGTCTGGCTATCGCTGTCAATAAAGGCGTGGTCAAAGATGGTACTCATTCCATCATCGCGGCTCAGGCCGCCGACGCCATGGTCAGCATTAACGGTATCGTGGCCAGCGTGGTGGTGAACGAATTTACGGATGGGACGTTAGGCGTCAGTGCCCGCAGTGATGGCAGCGTCAATGTACAGATTATCATGGAAGAGCTGGGTGGCGGCGGACACCAGACGGTGGCCGGCGTACAGTTAAAGAATGTGCAGACCGAGGACGTGGTGCAGCAGATTATCGCTCTTACCAAGAAACAGATGGAAGAAACTGCCGCCCGCCAGGCGGAAGAAGCCAGGGCGGAAGCTGAAGTAGCGGCCCAGGTGGCGGCGCAGAACAACAGTAAATAGACTAAGCAGAAAGCAACTGATCCAGGCATTGCGCAAGCAGCTAAAGTTAGTTGCCCTATATAAAGATATTTTAAATTTAACGGAGGCGTGGACAAGATGGAAGTTATTTTATTACAGGATGTAAAAGCTTTAGGTAAGAAGGGTGATATCGTCAAGGTGGCAGAAGGTTACGGCCGTAACTTTTTACTGCCCCGTGGCGTAGCCAAAGAAGCAACTAAGGCCAATAAACATCAGGCCGTGGTAGATAAACAGGTAGCGGAGCATCGCGCGGCACAGCGCAAGGATGAAGCTACCATGTTGGCGGCTCAGGTGTCTAAGGTAACTGTTAAACTGACAGTAAAGATGGGTGAGAACGGCAAGATGTTTGGCAACGTGACCAGCAAGGACGTGGCCAAGGCTTTAATCGCCCAGACCGGTCTGGATATTGACCGCCGTAAGATTGAGTTAAAGCAGCCGGTGAACGGCCCCGGCGATTATGTGGCCGTAGCCAAACTGCATCCGGATATTGCCAGCGAGTTTAACGTACGTGTGGATGCAGAGTAATTTTCAGAGTAACTTGTAAGTCGGCAAGCGCAAGTGGTGCAGGAGTAAATCATGCAGGAAAGAATACCGCCCCAGAATATAGAGGCCGAACAGGCCGTCTTAGGGGCCATGCTCATTGATAAAGAAGCGGTGACCATTGTAGCCGATAAGCTACAGGCCGGAGATTTTTACCGGGAGGCGCATAAGGTTATTTATGACGCCATGATGGAGTTGCATAACAAGCAGCAGCCGGTAGATTTGTTGACGGTGACGGATGCGCTGAAAAAGCTGAACAAGCTGGATGACATCGGCGGCATCGCCTACCTGACCAGTCTGGCCAACGTGGTGCCCACTGCAGCTAATGTGGGTTACCATGCGGACATCGTGGAAGAAAAATCTACTTTGCGCCAGTTAATTGCCGGTGGTACCCAGATTGCCAGCATGGGTTTTGAAGGCGCCGGGGAAGTGGAAGAAATTATCGGTCAGGCCGAGAGCACCATCCTGTCCATCGCTAACCGCAAACAGGAAAAGGATTTCGTCCTGATGCAGGAATCCATGGCGGGTGTGATCCATAAGATTGAGCAATTGGCTGACAACAAAGGTGATTTGACCGGGCTGGCCACGGGCTTTATTGATTTTGATACGCTGACCGCCGGTCTGCATCCGTCTGATTTTATTATTTTGGCGGCGCGCCCTTCCATGGGCAAGACTGCCCTGGCGTTAAATATTGTGGCCAACGTGGCTATCCGCGGCGCTAAGTCCGGCGAGAAACCCAAATCCGTGGCCATGTTCAGCTTGGAAATGAGCCAGGAACAACTGGTACAGCGTATGTTGTGCAGCGAGGCCCGTATTGATGCCCAGAATTTACGTCTGGGACGTCTGGGTCAGTCCGATTGGGCCAATTTGTGGCTGGCGGCTGATAATTTAAGCAAGGCCAAGATTTTTATTAACGATAAACCGGGCATCACCGCCCTGGAGATGCGCAGTAAGGCCCGCCGTTTGCAGGCTCAGGAAGGTCTGGACCTGATCGTGGTGGATTATCTGCAGTTAATGCAGGGCAGCGGCAAGAAGAGTAACCAGGACAACCGGCAGCAGGAAGTCTCTGATATTTCCCGTAACCTGAAAGCTTTGGCCCGGGAACTGAATGTACCGGTTATCGCCTTGTCCCAGTTAAGCCGTGGTGTGGAAAGCCGTACCAGTAAACGGCCGATGCTGAGTGATTTGCGTGAATCCGGTTCTTTGGAGCAGGACGCAGATATCGTAGCTTTTTTGTACCGGGAAGATTATTACAAGCAGGAAGGCGAAGAACCTACCAACGTGACGGAGCTCATCGTAGCCAAGCATCGTAACGGTCCTATCGGCAACATCCCGCTCTTCTTTGAGAACAAGATTACCCGTTTCCAGAGCCTGGACAAGAACGCCCTGCCGCCCCGGAAAACGGCACAATAGTTTACTTGCAGTCAGACACATAAAATGTTAAAATATGGGTGGAAAAGTTGATTGATGAGAACAGGAAGAGCGCGTCGAGACCTCTTCCTCTTCTTGTTTATAGGAAAGTTTAAGGAATGGGGGCATTGTACAATGATTGATCGTTATACCAGTAAGGAAATGGGCAGCATCTGGACGCTGGAAAATGAATTCCGCACCATGCTGAAGGTAGAGATTACCGCCTGCGAGGCCATGAACAAGATGGGTCAGGTGCCTGACGATGCTTTGCATGACATCCAGACCAAGGCAGATTTTCGTCTGGAGAGGATTCACGAGATTGAAGCCGTGACAAATCATGACATCATCGCTTTCTTGACTAACGTGGCGGAATATGTGGGACCTGCTTCCAAATATATTCATAAGGGCCTGACCAGCAGCGACGTGAAAGATACCGCTATGGGTATCATGATGGCGCAGTCCGCAGATATCCTGCTGGATTTGCTGGAAAAGTTTCACGCCGTTTTAAAACGCCGTGCCGCCGAGTTTAAACATACGGTGATGATTGGCCGTACCCACGGCATTCACGCCGAGCCTATGACTTTTGGTATGAAGTTCTTACTGTGGATGGCGGAGACGGAACGCAATATTGAGCGTTTGAAACAAGCCCGCGGGTTTATCGCCGTTGGCAAGTTGTCCGGAGCCGTTGGCACGTATTCCAACATTGACCCCTTCGTAGAAAAATATGTGTGCGAGAAGCTGGGACTGACGCCGGTACGTTTGGCCACTCAGGTTATCCAGCGTGACCGCCACGCCGATTTCATTACTACCATCGCCATCATCGGCAGCAGTTTGGATAAGATGGCTACCGAGATTCGTAATTTGCAGCGTACGGATATCCGCGAAGCCGAAGAATATTTTGCTCCCGGCCAGAAGGGTTCCAGCGCTATGCCCCATAAACGTAATCCTATCACCTGCGAGAAAGTCAGCGGCATGGCCCGCCTGCTCCGCGGTTACGCCGTATCCGCCCTGGAAGATGTGACCTTGTGGCACGAGCGTGATATTTCCCACTCCAGCGTGGAGCGGGTCATCCTGCCGGATGCTACCATCGCTCTGGACCACATGCTGCGCAAGTTTACCAATATCATTGACAAGCTCCTGGTTTATCCGGACGCCATGATTGCCAACATGAACAAGACCGGCGGTTTGATTTTCAGCCAGAACCTGCTCATCGCTCTGGTAAATAAAGGCGTGCTCCGCGAGGACGCGTACAAATGGGTACAGCGCAACGCTATGGCCCGCTGGCTCAAAGGCGCCGATTTCCGTACCAACGTGGAGATGGACGAGGATGTGAAGTAATATCTGACCAAGGAAGAAGTTGATGCCTGCTTTGACCCGGCGCCCATGCTGAGGCATGTGGACGAAATTTTTGCCCGTTTCGGTTTATGATTACAGAGAGTAAAACTGGTTTGTGATTATAGATGAGGAGATGCAGTTATGTCATCAATAGTTGTAATTGGTGCCCAATGGGGCGATGAAGGCAAAGGCAAGATCGTAGATTATCTGGCGCAGAAGGCCGATGCGGTAGTTCGCTACAGCGGCGGCAGCAATGCCGGCCATACGGTGGTGGTGAACAATGTTTCTTATAAGCTGCGCTTGCTGCCTTCCGGAATTTTATATCCCGGTAAGACTTGCGTTCTGGGCAACGGCGTGGTCATTAATCCCGGCGTGGTCCTGAAAGAAATCAAGGATATGCGGGATAAAGGCGTAGACATCAGCCGCGTGGTAATCAGTGACCGGGCTCATGTGGTACTGCCTTATCATCAGGTTTTGGACGAGCTGCAGGAAGCAGCTTTGGGCAAGGCCAAGATTGGTACCACCAAGGGCGGTATCGGACCCTGTTACATGGACAAGGTTGCCCGGACCGGCATCCGGATCTGTGATTTGATGGAACCGGATACTTTTGCCGAAAAATTAAAGATTAACGTAGAGGCTAAGAACGCCATCATCACCAAGATTTATGGCGGCAAGCCTTTTGATTACGAAGCTATGCTCAAGGAATATCTGGCTTATGCCGACGAGCTGCGTCCGTACGTGGCTGATACCGGTGTGGTGCTGGACGAGATTTTTGCTGCTAAGAAAAATGTTTTGTTTGAAGGCGCCCAGGCCACATTCCTGGATATCGACCACGGCACTTATCCTTACGTGACCAGTTCCAACCCCACCGCGGGCAATGCGGCAACCGGCAGCGGCATCGGCCCCTGCTATCTGGACCATGTGGTAGGCGTAGTAAAAGCTTATACCACCCGTGTAGGCGAAGGTCCTTTTGTCACCGAACTTTTGGATAAGGATGGCGACGGCCACAAGATTCGCGAGACCGGCCATGAGTACGGCACGGTTACCGGTCGTCCCCGCCGCTGCGGCTGGCTGGATGCTTTTATGCTTAAATACAGCGCCCGTTTGAACAGCCTGGATTACCTGGCGATTACCCGTCTGGATATCCTGGGGAATATGGACCATATTAAGATGTGCGTAGGTTACACCATCGACGGCGTGGAAATTAAACAGATTCCCGCCAGCCTGAAAACTTTGGGCAAGGTTAAACCGGTGTACGAAGAATTTGCCGGCTGGCTGTGCGATATCAGCAAGTGCCGCAGCTTTGACGAGCTGCCGGCCAACGCCAAGAAATACGTACAGCGTATCAGCGAGGTAAGCGGCGTGCCTCTGGGCATCGTTTCCGTAGGTCCCAACCGGGATCAGACCATCGTGCTGCACGAAGTTTTATAATCAGCCTGCGGGGCAGTAAAATTTTGGGTCGGGCCAAGTGGTGGCCGGAACATAGTTTACGGTTCAGCAAAGTTTAACGGCGCCGCTGCTTCTTAGCGGCGCTGTTTTTATAGGAGAATCATGAAGAAGATAGTTTTAGCTTATAATTTTACGCCGGAGCGTTTAAAAAGTCTGCGTACCCTGTGCATGATGCTCAAGGTGCAGCTGCGTCCTGTGGCTGCTGCCGAAGTGGAAACACCGGTAGGAATCTTAGCCGGTCTGATGACAGAGGCCGAACTGGCAGCGCAAAAAAATTCGGCAGTTGAAAATTTGAACAGCGACAAAAATTCGGTTGCGGAAAATTTGAACAGCGATAAAAATTCGGTTGCGGAAAATTTGAACGGCGATAAAAATTCGGACGCCGCAATTTCTGACGGCGCTCCAAATTCCGTTTCCGAAAATTTACCGGCGGTGCCGGATTTAGAATTATTGTTTTTATGCGGCTTCGACCAGGCGTTGCTCAATCGCCTGCTCACAGCCATCCGTACAAGCCGTTTGCAAAAGGTAGAACTTAAAGCTATGCTCACGCCTACCAATATTACCTGGAGCGGCGCTAAACTGCTCAGGGAGATCAGCGCAGAGCATGCGTATATGAAAAAGAACTTTGCGATGAAGCATCCGCAAAAATAAAAAATAATGGAGGCGAGTTAAGATGCAAGAGACACTGAAGGACTTAAAGACCAGAAGAAGTTGCAGAAAGTACAGTCCCAAACAAATTACCAAGGCGGAATTGGAGGCAGTGCTGGAAGCCGGCACTTATGCTCCTTCCGGTCACGGGTACCAGTCGGCTGTGATTGTAGTGGTACAAGAACCGAAACTCCTGGCGGAGCTGAGTAACATCAACCGGGTAATTAAAAAGACTAATGCTGACCAATTTTACGGAGCGCCCACGCTGCTGATAGTACTGGCGGATAAAAAGAGACCGACCTATATGCAGGACGGTTCCCTGGTGCTGGGTAATTTGTTAAACGCAGCTCATGCCGTAGGTTTAGGTTCCTGCTTTATCTTCCGGGCCAAGGAAACTTTTGAGACCACCCGGGGCAAGGAACTCTTACAAGAGTGGGGCTTAAACGAAGACTATGTAGGTATCGGCAACTGCATCCTGGGTTATCCGGAAGCAGGAGGTACCGGCAAGGCTGCACCCCGCAAAGAAAACTATGTGATTTATCCCAAGTAAAAATGATGCCGGGGTACGGTAAGCGTACTGGCAACTGGAAAACTTGTTATAAAAAGTTAAGCCGTCAGGAAAATTCCTGGCGGCTTTTTAGCTTGTAAAAATAAATTTTAAGATTGAACCTGGAGGGAATAATTACCGGCCGGTCGTATTATTTGTTGAGGAAAGTTTGGTAGTCGGCGTAGTTGGCCTGCAGTAAAGTCGGCGTATCTAATCCGTACGGGCAGTTATTTTTGCAGTGGTTGCAGTGCAGGCAGTTTTCAATCTTCTTCATGTTCTCCTGAATCTCCGGCGTTGTGTAAGCCTTAACCGGCGCCCGGCGTAACATTAAACTCATACGGGCTGCCAGAGGAATATTGATTCCGGCGGGACAGGGCAGGCAGTAACCGCAGCCACGGCAGAAATTACCCTGCAGTTCCTGTTTGTCTTTGGCTATAACAGCCTCTAATTCCGGGGTCAGGGCAGGTGGATTCTCCTGGAACTGTAAAAATTCATCCAGTTCTTTTTCCCTTTGTACTCCCCAGATAGGCAGTGCGTTATCGTACTGAGCCTGGAAGGCAAAAGCAGCCGCAGCGTTAGTGATAAGTCCGCCGGAAAGAGCCTTCATGGAAATAAAACCCATGTGGGCTTTTTTACAATTTTCTACTAAGGGATAATCTTTTTCTCCGGCCAGGTAGGAGAAGGGGAACATCAGCGTGCTGAAAAGTCCGGAAGCAATAGCTTCTTCGGCTACGTGCCAGCGATGGTTCGTGATGCCGATGAAACGGATCTTGCCTTCTTCTTTTGCCTTTAAAGCTTCTTCGTATAAACCATCCTTACCGCCGGGGCGGGGTACAAAGGCTGGATTATGGAACTGGTAGATATCAATATAATCAGTTTTTAAAAGGCGCAGACTTTGTTCCAAATCGGCACGCAGCTCCTTGGCGTTTGTAGCCATGGATTTGGTGGCGATGAAAATATGCTTGCGTACGTCGCTTAAGGCGTAGCCTATTTTTTCTTCGCTGTCAGAATAAGCGCGGGCCGTATCAAAATATGTGATGTCGTGGTCATAAGCCTTGCGTAAAAGTTTGGCGGCATCTGCCCTGGTAATGCGCTGGATAGGCAGGGCGCCGAACCCATTTTTGTTGACGGTGATACCTGTTTTGCCTAAAGTAACGGTGAGCATGATGTGAGACCTCCTTTGTGTAAAGACCAGTAATTATAGTTGAGGGCATGAATTTATCATTGTAGCAAAAATTAAATACCGGATTGTCAGATATACCCCATGCTCTTAAAGAAGAAAATCCAAAGACAGATGGTGATAGCCGAAAAAGCAGTGGTAAAGACCACCGCGTTGCCGGCCAGGTCGGCGTCACTGCCCATCTGCTGGGCCATGGTGAAACTGGCTACGGCGGAAGGAGAGCAATTAATGGCGACCAGAGTCATCAGCTCAATATTCCGGAAATTGAAATACAGGATGGCGATGCCCAGGATGAGCATAGGGGCGATAAGTAACCTGCTGACGATAACGCTGATCAGCTGAGGCATATGTTCTTTGGTACTGCTGATATGAAAGGAGGCACCCAGCACGACCAGTGCCAACATGGAGGTGGCATTGCTGATTTCCCCGATAGGTTTTAAAAGGGCATGAGGAATCTTGATACCGGAGAAGAGGAAGATGGCGCCAAAGATTGTACCCATGATCATAGGATTGGTCAAAATATTTTTAAAGACACTGGCGGGATTAATCTTGCCGCCCCGGAAAAGCTCCAGGGTAAAGACACCCAGTAAATTATACATAGGCACAATGACCGCAATCATCATGGTTGTTACGGAAATTTGCTCAGTACCGTATAAATTAGAGACCATAGGAATACCCATGAAGACAAAGTTACTGCGGTAGATGGCCTGAATCATGGCGCCCCGGCGGTGCGGTTGTTTCTCAAACAGGCAGACCAGGACAAAATCCACAAGGTATAAAATAATTAAAGCTACCATACCATAGATAATCAGCCTGGGCCTAAAAGTCTGAGAGACATCCATAGTGTAGGTGGTGTAAAAAAGCATGGCAAAGAAAAAGATACGAAAGAGCATCTTATTAAAATGTTTGACATCATCATCGCTCATCAGATGCGTATATTTAATTATCAGTCCTACCACGATAAAAAAGAACATGGGAATGACTGCGTTTATGGCTACGATAAAATTATCCATAGGGTCCTTTCAAAAATATATTTTTGTAATATTAAATATCTTGGTGCTCTTAATTATACAGCAAAGTCGGTCACTGGCAAAGTTATATTTGTAAATTTCCCGACGGGGAAGCGCTGCAAATTTACAAGGCGGCGTACGCATGAAGCTATTTTTAAGCGACCATTTAACGTCGCCCCGCATTTGTGTTACAATAAAGTTAGTCAGAAACTCAATTGCCGGTGCTACTGTTTAACACCGGGGTCAATCACGGTCAGAACAGAAAGGAAGTTAGTACGATGAAACATTACGGCTTATTTATTAATGGTAAGGAAGTCTCGACCCATAAAAAGATGGAAGTAGTTAATAAAGCTACCGGCAAAGCTTTTGCCACGATTAGCGTTGCCGGACCCAAAGAGGTTAAGCAGGCGGTAGATGCGGCGCAGAAAGCTTTTAAGACAGTAAAATTATCTCCGTACCAACGCTATGAAATTATCATGAAGGCGGCCAATTTAATGATGGCGCGGCAAAAAGAATTTGCGGAGAACTTATGCCGGGAAGCCGGCAAGCCTATTAAGGATGCTATGGGCGAAATCGGCCGTGCCTATCAGACTTTGATTTTGTCGGCGGAAGAAGCCAAACGTTTAACCGGCGAGATGATTCCCATTCAGGGCGCGCCCGGCTGTGAAAAACGGATGGCGTACACTTTGCGCTTGCCTTTAGGTGTGGTGGCAGCCATTACGCCATTTAATTTCCCGGTTAACCTGGCTTGTCATAAGATTGGCCCGGCTCTGGCTGTGGGTGATACGGTAGTTTATAAACCGGCTACGGCAACGCCGGTGACCGGTGCCTTGCTGTGCCAGGTCTTTAAGGAAGCAGGCCTGCCGGACGGTTGCCTGAACCTGGTGATGGGACCCGGCGGCGAGGTGGGCAAACTTTTGACCGGCGATCAGCGCATCAAGATGTTCTCTTTTACCGGCAGCGTGCCCGTAGGTAAAACTTTACAGGCTCAGGCCGGTTTCCGCCGGGTAGCTTTGGAGCTTGGATCTAATAGTGCCAACATCGTGCACAAGGATGCAGCCGATATTGACAAGATTGCCCAGATGTGCGCCAAGTATGCTTACACTAATGCCGGTCAGGTCTGCATTTCCTGTCAGCGGGTCTATGTACATAAAAAAATTTATAAGGACTTTGTGAAAGCGGCGGTTAAATACACCAAGACCTTAAAGGTGGGCGATCCACTCAGTGAGAAGACGGATATTGGTCCCATGATTAACGAGAAGGAAGCTATCCGGATTGAAGCCTGGGTGAAGGCGGCTAAGAAAGCCGGCGCTAAGGTGCTGGTCGGCGGCAAACGCAAAGGCGCCTATTATCTGCCCACCGTTTTAACGGCTACCAAAGATAAGATGGATGTTATCTGTAAGGAAACTTTTGCGCCGGTCTTTTCTATTATGCCCTATGACGACATTGAGGAAGCCATTGCCGAAGTTAATAAATCCAACTACGGCCTGCAGGCCGGTGTGTTCACCACCAGCCTGGATATTGCTCATAAGTGCGCCGAGAAAATTGAAACCGGCGGCGTGATCATCAACGATGGCAGCACCTTCCGCATGGATAATATGCCTTATGGCGGCGTCAAGGACAGCGGTATCGGTAAAGAAGGACCGGAGTACGCCGTGCGGGAACTGACCCAGGAAAAGACCATTGTCATCAACTTTGGTCTGTAAATAAGAACTACATTAAAAGAAGGACCCCGTTATTAAGATAACAGTTACTTGCTGTTATTTTAATAACGGGGTCCTTTTCTTTTAGCTAAACTTGTTTCGTCGGGAGAAAACTATTTCAGGCTTAGGAATGTTCGTTGTAATATTTTAAAAACTTTTGGGCCACGGCAGACAACGGTCTGTCCTTGACCACAGATAAGGTTTTATCAACAAACATGCGCTCATCCTGCACGAAACGACAGCACAGGTAGTCTTCAAATTGTTCACCGGTGCCTACAGGTACCAGGGCCACACCGGCTTTTTGCCGCGCCCACATCAGGGTGCTCAGTTTAGTGGTACTGATACAGAGAATGCGGGGATAAATGTGACTTTCGTCACAGATACCCAGGAAACGTTCGCTGCAACCGCGGGAGAGGCAGAGCGGGATGCCTTCCAGATCTTCCAGGTCCAGATAGACTTTTTTTTCATCAAGCCAGTGGGAATCTTTATGATAGATAATTCCTAAGCGTTCTTTCCGGGTAAAAAGTGTTTCAAAACGCCCGGCCTGGACCAGGGGCGCGTTGGCAATCCCAATCTCACTGATGCCGTCTAAAAGCTGGCGGGTCTGTTCTATGATATTGACCTCGTGTAGTTCATATTCTACATCCGGGTTGAGCATGGCAAAACCGCTGAGAAAATTCTGGATAAAGAGGACGCTCATAGAGGGAGACAGGCTGATAGAAAGTTTGCCGGCAGTGCCGTTTCTTGCACTGGTTATTTCCCGTTGGGCGCTGTCTTCGATGGCGCATAAGTATTTAGCCTTATTGTAAAGAATCATCCCTTCGGGGGTGACTTCGATAGTGCGGGCGCCCCGGTGAATACGTAACAGGGTCGCTCCATATTTTTCCTGCATGGCCTTGACCTGGGCGGTGAGGGCTGGCTGCGCAATATGTAAGGCGGCGGCAGCGGCGGTCAGGTTGCCACAGTCTACAATCGTGATGAAATTACGGTAATGTTCCAGGTTCATACGTAAACCTCCTCGAAAATAGCAATTTTAGAAGTTCTAATATAACTTTATCTTATATGTATATTATAGGATGTACTGTCAAGTTTAACAAGCTTTTACAGTACTTTTTTTATTTTTTTAGATTCAAATAATTGTTAAAAAGGTAGGTAAATTATAAATTTTATTTATATAAAGTAACATAAATTAGTATTTTTATTATAACTTAGGGCGCATTATAGTAAGGGTAAAAGGAGCAAGCAGGCCGGTTAAGTAAAAGTTGCACCGGCACCAAAGTTTGGAAATAGAGAAAGAAGGGAATCTTATGTTAGACAAAACCAGGTTACGTAATCCGGAACTGTTTCGCAAGATTGTGACGCCGGATAAGGCGGCGGAAATAATTCAGGATGGCATGAACGTGGGAGTGGCAGGCTTTACGCCTTCCGGTTATCCCAAAAAGACCACCATGGCTCTGGCCGAAGCTATCAAGAACGGCAAAAAGTGTCGTATTAATATTTGGAGCGGTGCGTCGGTGGGACCGGAGATTGAAGAGGCTCTGGCGGCAGTGAATGGGATTGCGGGCAGGATGCCTTACTATGCGGCTTCCAATAAGAGTATGCGTAAGGGTATCAATGCTAACCAGATTGAATATGTGGATCAGCACTTAAGTCATTTTGGCCAGCAGGTGGATTACGGTTTCTTCGGTGATGTAGATGTAGCCATTGTGGAAGCTGCCGCAATTACTAAAGATGGAGATTTTATCCTGGGTACCGGCGTGGGTAACCTGCCCCTGTTCGTAAAACACGCCAAGCACATCATCGTGGAGGTTAATACTACCATCTCTTTGGACATTGAAGGTATGCACGATATTTATATCTGTGAGAAGCCGCCTTGTCGTAAAGAGATTCCTATCTATCATGTGGGCGACAGAATCGGCAGTCCTTATGTGAAATGTGGCCTGAATCGTATCGACTGCATCGTGGAATCTGATATTGTGGACCATGTACGCAATCTGGCGGCCCCTGATCGAGACAGCATTAAGATTGCTGAGAACCTGGTGGATTTTTTAGAGAACGAACAAAAGCAGGGACGTTTACCTAAGAATCATATGCTGCCGATTCAGTCCGGAGTTGGCAGTATCGCTAATGCAGTTTTACTGGGATTGGAAAAATCCAAGTTTGAGAATCTGGAAATGTATTCCGAAATCCTGCAGGATGCGGTCTTTAAATTAATTAAGTCCGGCAAGATTAAAGCGGCTTCCGGATGTGCTTTTACACCTTCACCGCTGGTGCGGGAAATGTTTGAGAAAGAACCGCAGCTGTATAAGCGCAGCATCGTCTTAAGACCGCTGGATATTAGTAATTCACCGGAAGTTATCCGTCGGTTGGGTGTAATCTCTTTGAATACGCCTATTGAATTTGATATTTATGGACAGGCTAATTCCACCCACATCATGGGTAACAGTATGATGAATGGTATCGGCGGCAGTGGTGACTATATGCGTAATGGTTATCTGACCATTTTTAACTCTCCCAGCACGGGAGCCCACGGAGCTATTTCTAAAATAGTGCCCATGGTGACACATGCAGATCATAACGAACACGATACCATGGTGTTTATTACTGAGCAGGGCATAGCCGATGTGCGAGGGTTGCCGCCTACCAAGAGAGCCCGTTTAATCATTAATAATTGCGCCCATCCGGATTATCGTCCACAACTGTTGGATTATCTGGGATTTAGTATAAAAAATTTTCCGGGGCACGAGCCGGTGACACTTAATCGTGCTTTTGAGATGCATGAGCATTTCCGGAAAACCGGCACCATGAAACTATAAAAATTTGAGGAGGATTAATCATGACTGACAATATGAAAATTCAAGCAGGTTTAGAAGCTTATGAAGCCAAGGTGGCAAAAGCTAACGCCAAGTTCCCTGAAAGAAAAACGTTTACCGTTAAGCATGTGTATACCCCGTTAGATATTCAGGATTTTGATTACAACGACAAGTTAGGTTTCCCGGGCAGTTATCCTTTTACCCGTGGCGTACAACCTACCATGTATCGTGGCCGTCTGTGGACCATGCGCGCTTATGCCGGTTTCGCTACCGCCGAAGAGACCAACGCCCGTTATAAATTCTTACTGAATGCCGGTCAGACCGGGCTGTCCGTAGCCATGGACTTGCCCACCCAGATTGGTCTGGACAGCGATGCTGCTTTAAGCCACGGCGAAGTGGGCAAGGTTGGTGTGGCTATCGATACGCTGGCTGATATGGAAAAATTATTTGACGGTATCCCCCTGGATAAGGTTTCCACCTCCATGACCATCAACGGACCGGCTGCTGTGCTGTTGGCTATGTACGTAGCCGTCGGCGAGAAGAAAGGTGTTAAACCGGAGCAGCTGCGCGGTACCATTCAGAACGATGTGCTGAAGGAATACATCGCCCGTGGCACTTACATTTTCCCGCCCCGTCCGTCCATGCGTTTAGTGACCGACACTTTTGCTTACTGCTCTCAGAATATTCCCAAGTGGAATACGATCAGCGTAGGCGCTTACCATATTCGTGAAGCCGGCGCTTCTCCTGTGCAGGAAATCGCTTTTGCCTTCTCCAATGCTATTGCCTATATCGAAGGCGCTATCAAGGCTGGCCAGAAGGTGGATGATTTCGCACCCGGTATCTCCTGGATTTTTACCGCTGGTCTGAACTTGTTTGAAGAAGTAGCCAAGTTCCGCGCTGCCCGCCGTCTGTGGGCCCGTTTGATGAAGGAACGTTTTGGCGCTACTGTGCCCAAGGCCATGATGCTCCGGTTCCATACGCATACCGCCGGCAGCGTGCTCACTGCCCAACAGCCCTTGAATAACGCCGTCCGTGTAACTTGGCAGGCATTGAGTGCCATCCTGGGCGGTACCCAGTCCATGGCCTGCTGCGCTTATGACGAAGCACTGGCGTTGCCTACGGAGGCTTCCGCAACTTTGGCGCTGCGCACCCAGCAGATGCTGGCTCTGGAAAGCGGTATTACTGATACCATCGATCCTTTGGCCGGTTCCTACTATGTAGAAGCTTTGACCGACAAGATGGAAAAAGAAGCCGTGGAATATATTGAAAAGATTGATAAGATGGGCGGCGCCGTAGCTGCTATCGAGCAGGGTTACATGCAGGGCGAGATGGCTGCTCATGCCTACCAGTACCAGAAAGATATTGAAGACGGCCGCTTCACCGTGGTGGGCGTCAACAAATATACCGATAATAAAGCAATCGGCAAACAGGAAAATGTGGTTGTAGATTTAACTGTGGCTGAACGCCAGATCAAGCATACCAACGAGATTAAGGCTAAACGCGACCAGAAGGCAGTGGATAAGGCGCTGGCAGATTTAAAGAAAGCCTGCGAAGGTACCGAGAATACCATGCCGTACTTAATTGCCGCCGTGAAGACGTACGCAACTTTGGGCGAGATTTGTGGCGTGATGAAGGAAGTCTTTGGCGAATATAAATCCAGCAGCGCGTTCTAAAAGAGAGAACATTATCACTGTTGCGAGATGACTGCGGTAGTATGGCACCGCTGTAAAAGCGGTGCCTGACGGCAGTTTTTGGTAAGAGTTTTAAAAGCAGATTAGAAAATTAATCTTTAATAAGGAGCGAATAAATTATGACAAACGTAAAAGTATTGGTGGCAAAACCCGGCCTGGATGGTCATGACCGCGGTGCTAAGGTAGTAGCCCGCGCCCTGCGCGATGCAGGGTTCGAAGTAATTTACACCGGGATCCGTTTAACACCGGAACAGATTGCGGAAGCAGCTTTGCAGGACGATGTGAACGTGGTAGCACTGAGTTTGCTTTCCGGTGCTCACAATACCCTGTTTCCCAAGGTCGTAGAATTATTAACCGCCAAGGGCATGAAGAACGTGCTGGTTATTGGCGGCGGCGTCATTCCTGAAGCCGATATCCCTGGCTTGAAGGCTGCCGGTATTAAGGAAGTCTTTACACCCGGTACACCGACGACCAAGGTTGTGGAATTTATTAAGGCCAACGTAAAATAAAAAGCAGCGGCGTGGCGTGAATTTTTTTCGGCGCTGCCGCAGCTGCTCAGGAGAAAAATTATGACAACAAAAATCTTAGCTGATTTTACGGCGCATTTAAAATATAGCGACCTGTCCACGGCTACGGTGCGTAAGACGAAGCAGTGCATCCTGGACTGGTTGGGCGTAGGTATCCGCGGCAGCCGGGAAAAACCGGCGCAAATTTTGCGTAAGGTGATTTTGACGGCGAAGGAAGATGAGGCCAGCGTGCTTTCCGGGGAAGGCCTGACGGTTAATGCGCTGAACGCTGCTTTTTGTAACGGCGCCAATTCCCATACCCTGGATTTTGACGATCTGCATAATCCTTCTATCATCCATATTGCTACGGTGGTTATCCCGCCGGCCTTTGCTGTTGCGGAAAAAGAACACAAAAGCGGTAAGGATGTTTTGACGGCAGTGGTGGCAGGTTACGAAGTCTGTGCCCGGGTGGGTGAAGCCGTGATTCCGGAATCCTATTATTTCTGGCATACTACCGGTACGGTAGGCGCTATTGGCGCCGGCACGGCTGCTGCTAAAGTTTTGGGACTGAATGCCGCGCAGACCTTGCATTGTCTGGGCAGCGCCGGTACTCAGGCTGCCGGTTTGTGGGAATTTGTCAAAGAAGGAGCCATGAGTAAACCGTTGCATACAGGCAAGAGTTCTTATGCCGGCGTGCTTTCCGCTTATCTGGCCCGTGAAGGCTTTACCGGGGCTACCAAAATTCTGGAAGGCGAGAAAGGTTTTTGCCGTGCCATGGTCAAGGTGCCCCATCTGGAAAAATTAACCGAGGGTTTGGGTTTAGGTTTCAAGATTGATGACAATTCTTTTAAACCCTATCCCTGCTGCAAACATTCTCACGCCAGCATTTATGCCCTGCAGGTTTTGCAAAAAGAAAACAAGTTTATGACTGGTGATGTGGCTAAGGTGGAAGTGCTGGTCAACAGCATTACGGATTCGCTGATTAATAATCCGGATCCGCAGACGGCTTACGGTTGCAAGTTCAGCATTCAGTATTGCGATGCCAGTGTCTTGAAATATGGCAACGTGGGTATTGAACAGTTTAGCGCCCAGGCTATGGCAGATCCGGAAACCAGGGCGTTGATGCAAAAAATTAGTGTGCATCAGGATCCGGAAATCCAACAAGTTTATGATACGGATCCATCCAAGCTGGCCACTAAAGTTATCGTGACTTTAAAAGATGGTCGCAAGTTGGAAAAAGAAGTGGATTATCCGAAAGGAGATCCTGATTGTCCCATGACCTGGGAGGACAGTGTGGCCAAATTTACAGCGCTGGCCGAACCTGTTTACGGCAAAGAAAAAACCGCAAAACTGTGTGCACTCATTGATAAGCTGGATGAGGTAGAAGATTTTAAAACCGCGTTGCGTGCCTGCTTATAAAAAAATAAAGTGAGTTCTGCCTTAAGGTGACTGACACTTTGGGCAGGACTCATTTTTTTGCATAAAAAAACCGGACTCATGTGAGTCCGGTTTGCTTAATTATTTCGTTGTTTTCTTGGTAGCTTTTTTAGCAGGAGCCTTTTTAGCGGGAGCTTTCTTAGCTACGGCTTTCTTAGCAGTTACTTTTTTAGCAGTCGCTTTCTTAGCTACTGTCTTTTTCGCTGCTGCTTTTTTGGCAGGAGCTTTTTTTACAGCGACCTTCGCAGCAGAAACTTTTTTGGCTACGGTCTTTTTGGCGGTAGTTTTCTTAGCAGTCGCTTTCTTAGTCGTAGTCTTTTTTGCAGCTACCTTTTTAGCAGGAGCTTTTTTAACTGCAACCTTTGCTGCAGAAACTTTCTTGGCTACTGCCTTCTTAGCAGTCGTTTTCTTGGCGGTTGCTTTCTTAGCAGTGGTCTTCTTGGCTACGGTTTTCTTAACGGTTGCTTTTTTCGTTGTTGCCATCTTTTCCTTTACCTCTTTTCGCTGCTCCAGACGCAAAATGCGTTGAGCGCTTTTTCAATATAGATATGAAATGAAATAATTTTTCATTTCCTTTAGATTATTGTACACGCGAAAGCACGCGCCGTCAACTTAAAAATGCGCTATAAAGGCAAAATTTGCGCCAAAAAAACCGGATGTAAGCTTATTACATCCGGTTTCAGAAAAGACTTATTTTTTACTTCGTTTTTTTGGTACGTGTTTTTTTGGTGGTTTTAGGAGTTGCGGCTTTGGCATTTTTACCCAGGGCCTTAACCGCATCCATGGCTTTAGCCATAGGTTTAGCCGCTTTCATCTTTTTAGCGGCGGCTAAGGTGGCCACACGTTCCTTACCTGCGTGAGCAGGCAGGGTAGCTTTAATTAAACCATCATTATCCAGCTTGGACAGTTTGATAACTTTTTTTAAATCCAGATTCAGCGCTTTGCTCAGGCGTTCGCCGTAAGCTTTGTCCGCCAGGTAGCAATGTACCGCATGCCGGTATTGAATATTCTGGGTTACGGCAGCTAAGTCGGCAGCAGTATTATGAATCAGCAGTTCTTTCTTGTCTTCGGTCATTACACGCCACAAGTCGCCGCCGGCACGGAAGCAGTCATCTGTGGGATCATCCTTGGGATCGTAACGCCACATAGCGCCTTCCAGATCCAGAGGCGGTTCAGCAAATTGCGGCTGCGCTTCCCAGGAACCGTAGCTGTTAGGAGTATAGGCCGGAGCTGCGCCGTAGTTGCCATCGGTGCGCATAGCGCCATCACGATGATAATCATTGACCTGGCATTTAGCCTTGTTCACAGGAATCTCGTGGTGGTTAACGCCCAGACGATAACGTTGCGCATCGCCGTAAGCAAAAATTCTGCCCTGCAGGAAACGGTCCGGGGAGAAACCAATACCGGGTACCACATGGGCCGGATCAAAAGCTGCCTGTTCTACTTCGGCAAAATAGTTTTCCGGGTTGCGGTTCAGTTCCAGCACACCCACCTTGATGAGCGGGAATTCTTTGTGACGCCAGATTTTGGTAATATCAAAAGGATTCTCATAATGATGCTTAGCCTGCTCTTCGGTCATTACCTGAATGTACATAGTCCACTTGGGATAATCACCGCGCTCAATAGCTTCATATAAATCACGGCCGTGATAATCGCGGTCCATGCCGTTAATCTCGGAGGCTTCTTCGTTGGTCAGGCACTTAATACCTTGCTGAGTCTTGAAATGGAATTTGCACCACACACGTTCATTCTTGCTATTGTATAAACTAAAAGTGTGCTCACCGAACATATCCATATTGCGCAGGGTGGCAGGGATACCACGATCGCTCATGACTACGGTGATCTGGTGGAAACATTCCGGCAAGAGGGTCCAGAAGTCCCAGTTGTTTTGTGCGCTGCGGCGTCCCGTATGGGGATCGCGTTTGACGGCGCGGTTCAGGTCACTGAAATTATGTACATCACGGATAAAGAAGGTGGGGGTGTTGTTGCCAACCAGGTCCCAGTTGCCTTCTTCAGTATAGAACTTCATGGCGCAGCCGCGGATATCGCGCTCGCAGTCTGCGGCGCCGCGTTCACCGGCTACGGTGGACAGGCGGATGAACATGGGAGTGACTTTACCTTTTTGTAAAACTTTGGCTTTGGTGTATTTGCTGATGTCTTCCGTAACGGTCAGTTGCCCATAAGCGCCCCAGCCTTTAGCGTGCATGCGGCGTTCGGGAATAACCTCCCGGTTAAAATGAGCCATTTTTTCCAGCAGCCAGACGTCTTGCATCATCACAGGACCACGGGGACCGGCGGTGATGGCGTTTTCATTATCAGCAATGGGCGCGCCCACTTCGTTGGTTAGATTAGTGAATTTCTTTTTCTCCATATTAATCCTCCTTTTAACTTAAAAATAATTGACTAAAAATTTATACGCTTCGTATAATTTCATTTTACAATTGTCCAATTTAAAAGTCAATGAGAATTATTGCTAATTAGTTAGTAATCAGTATCATTTGGAATTAACAGGAATAACATGAGAAAATACTTTCTTCCGGGGTGTTTTTATGTTAAGATAAAAACATCTCAGGTTATATTAAAATTGATTTTTTTAGACTGCAATCAGAGGAGCCCCTTATGAAGAATTATCATAAAAAGATAAGCGTTACCAGTTTGCTGGTAACTTTTTTAACTGTCCCTGCGGTGGTGGTTGCCGCCAGTGGAGAGAAGCAAAATCTGGAAACATATACCTTGCCGGAAGTGGTAGTTACGGCTACACGTACCAATCAGGACGTGCAAAAGATTCCGGCAGCGGTACAAGTGATTACGGAAAAGCAAATTGCTGCCGGCGGTGCTGTCAGCGTACAGGAAGTGCTGCGGCAAAATACAGATATTATCACAGGACCACATATGCCGGCAGGCAGTGAACTGAGTTTGCGGGGTATGAATACCAATCAGACGCTGGTCCTGGTCAACGGTCGCCGGGTAGCTAACGAGGAATCTAATTCTGCTGAGAACAGCCACGTGCTGGACCGGATTAATGTACAGAACATCGCTCGTATTGAAGTCGTGCGTGGTGCTGCCAGTGCTTTGTATGGTACGGATGCTTTAGGCGGTGTCATCAATATCATTACTAAAAAATCTATTAAAGCCGGCGGCAGCATCGGTGTTTATACCGGCCGGGGCAGCACGGGTAATTGGTATCATCTGGATAGCGGCGCTGTAGGTAAATTCAGTGCTACGGCCGATGTGCGTTTGGAACAGCAACGTAAAATTATGAACGGCGATGCGGAGACTTATCGTAATTATGGTCCCAGCCAGACTTATAGTTTGAGCGCCGATTACGACTTTGACACGCACCGGAAATTGAATTTTAGCGCAGATTTTTTTAAACAGCATCTGGTCAGCGACAATGATGATAGCGGTTTGCTGCCCTATACATTTACTTATACCAAGAACAACCAGACTCTTTCTATTCCCGGACTTTATCGGAGCGCGCAGGATAAACATACGTGGACGGATTATACGCAGACTAATTATGGATTGGCGTATGATGCCCAGACCGGTAAACACACGACCAGGGCCAGGATTTATGCCAGCCGTTTTGGCTGGGATGACCGGACAGCGAATGCTGTCTTTGCACAAGGTACTACTGCTTCGCCTGTTCTAAATCGTATTTATGCTGCGGCGCTGCTGGGGCAAAACCCCAACTATGATTTTAATACCAATGAGCGTAATTTGTTCGGCACAGAGTTTAGGGATACGTACCAGGCTAATGCGGTGCACCGGTTTACCCTGGGTGGTGAATATATTTATAACCAGGTACGGGGGACGGATCTCAATGACGGCGGAGATAATATTACCAGCGTTACGCAGAACGGCGTCAGCAAAAACAGTTCCGAGAAATCGGTGCAGACCCGGGCGTTGTATCTGCAGGACGAGATGGATTTTGGCAAATGGTTTGTGACGCCGGCATTGCGATATGACCATCACTCAGCTTTTGGTGACCATTATTCACCCAAGGTGGGCGTAACTTATAGTGCCCGCCCTGATTTCCGGATCAAAGCCAATTACGGCGAAGGGTTTAAGGCGCCTTCCATCATGGCACTGTATTATCATTTGTACCGGCTCATGGATGTGTATCGGACCATTTACGGCAACCCTAATCTGCAACCCGAAGAATCCAAGAGTTGGGATGTAGGGTTTGAAGGCGAGCGGGGCAAACTTTCTTATCGGGCCACCTATTTTGATAACCGGGTGAAGAACCTGATTACTACTACCAGGGTGGAAGATATTAACTGGAAGTATATTAACGTAGGCCAGGCACGTATTAAAGGATTGGAGACGGCGCTGGGATGGCAGGCTACGGACCGCTGGCAGTTTAAGCTGGCCGGGACCTGGCTGGATGCCCACGACGAGACCAGCGGCAGCTGGCTTACTAACCGGGCGCGTTTTACCGGCGTCTTGCAGGTAGGTTATGATGACCATAAGGATAACGGTATCAGCATGCTCCTGACGGACCAGATGGCTTACGGCCAGCGGGTGCCGGATTCTTATTACACTACCGGCACGTATAGTACCAGCGGTGAAGATCACACCTTTAACCTGGTCAACGTCCTGGTCACCAAAAAATTTAACAAAGATTTTCGCGTCTACGCCGGGTTGGATAATGTATTTGACAAGAACGATATTGATGCCGGTATTTATGGACGCATGTGGAAAACCGGCGCAGTGTGGAATTTCTAAGATACGAAAAGGCTGGAAACAAACGGAGTGTGAGTTTGTTCCCAGCCTTTGGTTTCTACAAATACAAAAAGCGGACAGATTATTACCAATCTGTCCGCTTAGTTTTTGCTTAAAACTTATTTGTGGTTCTTAATTAAATCCATGCCAGCCTGCAAAGCTTTCTTGTTGGCTTCTTCAGTTCCCTTGGGAACACGGTGCAATACTGCTTTGACCAGGGCAGCATCGCTGACACAATGGGTCAGGGCTACGATAGCACCCAGGGCTACGATATTGGAAAACAATACTTTACCACAGGTTTCGGTAGCGGTATGGGTGATAGGCAGGTCGTAACGTTTGCCGGTAAAACCGGGTACTTCTTTTACGAACAGGGTATCAGTAACTACTACGGATTCCTTGCCCAGATCCTTGCTAAACTTGTTAGCAGCTTCCTGGCTCATTACCAGCAGCACATTAGGATGGGTAACCCGCGGGAAATGGATGGTTTCGTCGCTGACAATAACTTCGGCCTTGGAGGAACCGCCACGGGCTTCAGGACCATAAGACTGGGACTGAATAGCTAACTTGCCATCCAGAAGCGCAGCTTCTGCCAGAATAATGCCGGCCGTGATCAGACCCTGGCCGCCGGTGCCGGAGAAACGGAATTCATGCTTCATGTTATTTACCCCCCTGTGCACGTTTAATCAACTCGTCATAAGCTTCGGTATATTCCTGAGTTTCATTATCCTCATAGAGCACGCCGATGGGGAACTTGCCGGCCCTTTGTTCTGCCGTCATCTTGTCCCAGGCAGCCTTCATGACGCCGTGGTCACGCTGCCACTCTAACATCTTGGCAGGACCGCCCATTTTGTTCTGGCGGCCGAAAGAAATCGGGCAGGCGCTGACAACTTCGATGAAGCTGAAGCCCTTATGGGCAATGCCCTGGGCGATCAAATCGATGAGTTGCAGGGTGTGGAACGTGGTGCCGCGGCCTACAAAGGTAGCACCGGAAGCTTTTACCAGTTCCGGAATATCAAAGGCACGTTCTACGTTGCCGTAAGGAGCGGTGGTAGCCTTAGCTCCGTGAGGAGTCATGGGGGAATATTGACCGCCGGTCATGCCATAGATACTGTTGTTGTACATTACTACCGTCAGGTCGAGATTACGACGGGCGGCGTGAATCAGATGGTTGCCACCAATAGCGCTGGCATCGCCATCACCGGTAACGACGATGACATGCAGTTTGGTATTACCCATCTTGAGACCGCTGGCGATGGGCAGAGCCCTGCCATGCAACGTGTTAGCGGTATTAAAATCCAGATAGCCGCTGGCACGGCTGCTGCAGCCGATGCCGGAGATGATAGCTACATCATCTTTGGCTAAACCTTGTTTATCAATAGCTTTGACAATGGCGCCGGTAATGATACCGTTGCCGCAACCAGGGCACCAGATGTGAGGCAGGCGACCCGGACGAAAATATTTATTAATTAAAGCTTCGCTCATTTGTTATCTCCTCCTGCATCAGGCCATGGCCTTTTTAATAGCGGCTAGCACTTGTTCCGGGGTAGCCGATTCATTGTCGTACTTGCCATAGAAATGTACAGGTACCTTGCCTGCTACAGCGCGTTCAACTTCCAGCACATACTGGCCGTCGTTCAGCTCGTGTACCAGGATACCTTTTACCTTGCCGGCCAGTTCTTTGACTTGCTTGTCAGCAAACGGCCAGATAGTAATGGGACGGAAGAAACCAACTTTGAGACCTTCCTTACGAGCCATGTCGATGGCTTCGTAAACGGAACGGGAAGCACCGCCGTAAGCTACAACGGCAAATTCAGCATCTTCCATCTTGTAGTTTTCCACCGTAACAATATCGTCCAGATGTTTGTACAGTTTATCACGCAGACGGTCCTGTGCAGCTACGGTAGCAGCCGGAGTTCCCTTGGGGAAGCCGGTTTCGTCATGAACCAGACCGGTAATATGCCAGCGGTAGCCGGTGCCGTAAGGAGCAAATTCCGGAACCAGGGAAGCATCAGTTGCATAAGCTTTCCAGTCTTCCGGTTTCTGGGAAGGACCTTTGCGTACGGCCTGAGGAATCTTGCTGTAATCATCGGGCAGTTCAATCTTTTCGCGCATATGGCCGATGATTTCGTCCATCAGGATAATAACAGGACAACGATATTTTTCACTGAGCTCATAAGCTCTCAAAGTGATATCAAAAGTTTCGGGAACGCTGGCAGGTGATAACACGATCAGCCAGTGATCGCCGTGGGTGCCCCAACGGGTTTGCATCACATCGCCCTGAGAGGGGCTGGTGGGTTGTCCGGTGGACGGACCTACACGTTGTACGTTCACAAGTACGAGGGGAATTTCGGCGCTGCAGGCCATACCCAGCATCTCTTGTTTTAAGGAGAAGCCCGGGCCGCTGGTAGCGTCCATAACTTTGTTCCCGGCCATGGAGGCACCGATAACAGCACCCAGACCGGCAATTTCATCTTCCATCTGCATGAACTTGCCGCCGACCTTAGGCAGACGGTCAGCCAGTTGTTCAGCTATCTCAGTAGAAGGGGTGATAGGATAGCCGCCGAAAAATTTTACGCCGGCCGCAATGGCACCCTCGACTACTGCCTGGTTACCTTGTAACAGTAGAATTCTTGACATATGTTTCACTCCTTTTACTTTTCTACAAAGATGGCGTAGTCGGGACAACGCAATTCGCACTGACCGCATTTAATGCAATCATTTTCTTTGCCCTTGATGACGGCACATTTTTCCAGTTCTGTTACTTCCAGAACTTTCTTGGGGCAGAAGTTGACACAGATGCCACAACCTTTGCACCGGTTACTATAAAGTTTGAGACTCACTGTACTACCTCCTTTTCAAAAGCAGTTTAAAAAACTTCGCTTAGTCGCAATCAATCATGCTTATTTATATTATAACTGAAAATGGTTAGATATGAAAGTCGGATTGTTAAATAATTTACAAATATTAATAGGAATAATTGATAGCAAAAGGCAAATCGCATTTTTTTGCAAAAAATTATCCCGGTAGCGGCTGTTAGCAAGTGATACCTGCCGTCACCGCGGGAAATCTAATTTTGCAGTTTGCATTTTTTATGTTAGAATAAAGTAAATATTGGAATTTTGTAAAGTCTGGCAGATTGGGGTGTAAAAGAAAATGACCATGCGTTGTGGCTATACCTGGGATGAAATTCAGACGGTGATGAAGATGGCCCAGGAAGAATATGATGTGGTGCGGTTAGTAAATCCGGTGCTGCGCCGTGTTTGTGATACACATAATAATCTGGAAACCGGGGAAATTTGTGGTACGATCTGGGGACGTTGTGAGCGCTGCGAAAATTGTACATCGGTCAGGGCGCTGCAGACTAAACGTAACGCTTATAAGATTGAGTTTGCCGATAAAAAAGCTTTTTTGGTAGTTTCCCGTTACGTAGAGATTGACGGGAAACCCCGTATCCTGGAATTGGTGGCAGATGTGACCAAGGATTTTATGGCCGAAGATAGTCAGCGGGACAGGATTGCCCAGTTTATTAACAGTCATAATGATATGCTGGTCACAGATCCTTTGACGCGGTTATATAACCGGCGTTTTTTGGATGAGCATTTTGTGCCGTCCTTAACTTGTGGCCATGAGGTGCAGTTGCCTGTGAACGTGGCCATCCTGGATCTGGATGATTTAAAGGTTACCAACGAGCGGTACGGACATCAGGCCGGAGATTATCTGCTCAAAGATGTAGCTTCGTTCTGGAAATTACATTTTAGCAGCCGGGAGAAAAATAAGGAACGTCTGGTCATACGTTATGGCGGGGATGAGATGCTTATCATAGGTTGCGGTTTGCCGGCGGCAGAGTTTAAAAAAATGATTTCTGATTATTATAAAGAGATGCGCAAGATTTGTTATTATAAGCCGGATATACATTTTGACTTTAGCATGAGCTTCGGTATTGCCAGTAGTGAAGAACTACCGCTGGAGACCTGGACCTGGGAACAGCTTTTTGATCTGGCGGATCAAAGATTGTATGAGGGTAAGGATCGGCATAAGAAAGTGAAGTAAGCAAGATTATGGAGATCAGGGTACTACAATATTTTCTGACCGTAGCCCGGGAAGGGAATATTACTAAAGCTGCAGAGGTATTACATATTACGCAGCCCACTTTGAGCCGGCAACTGGCCCAGCTCGAAGAAGAGGTAGGCGTGTGCCTGTTTGTCCGGGGCACGCGTACGATTACGCTGACTAACGAAGGCATCCTGTTGCGGCGCAGGGCTGAAGAGATAGTCAGCCTGGTGGATAAAACCGCGGGTGAACTTTTAGAGCAGGAAAAACAGCTGGCAGGGAATATTTGTTTTGGCTGTGGTGAGTTGACGGCCATGCAGGAGCTGACAGAGATCATAGTTGCTTTTCATAAAAAGTATCCGTTGGTAACCTTTGATCTTTTTACCGGAACGGCTGACGTGGTCCAGGAACGTATGGAACGCGGCTTGATTGATATAGGACTAATGATGGAGCCTATAAATGTTGATAAATTTGTGTTCGTGCGTTTATCCGGCCTGGAAAGATGGGGCGTGGTGATGCGTGCTGATGATCCTTTGGCACGCCAGGATAAAGTGAGGGCAGCAGATTTGCTGGATGCGCCGATAACTTTTGCTACACGGTTCCGTAATTCAGCTGATTTAAAGAGCTGGTTTGGCGACAATTATGACAAGCTGCAAATGGTTTTTACCAGTAACCTGCCCACTAATGCGGCTTTGATGGTATATAATGGCTTGGGACGCTCCCTGTCTGTGCAAGGCGTAAAATATTTTTGGGACGCAGCCAAACTTGCTTTCAGACCTCTGGATCCGCCCGTGGAAGGTCACGTGGCACTTTTTTGGCAAAAGGAGCAGCCGTTGAGCTTAACCGTGGCCAGGTTTATCGAGTTCGCCAAATGCTTTTTAAGCATGGACACCACAAGAAAATAGGTATTAGACATATGTAGTAACTGCGTTTTATAATGCAGGCAAATGGAACAAGGCAAAGTCCTTGAACCTGATGCCTGTATTTTTTTTATGCAAAGGAGGGACGCCGGTGCAAAGAAGAATAAAAACTCCGGTGCCGGGAAGAGTAGTTATTCCTGAGCGATTAAGGTTGTTAAAAGAACAACGGTGTTATTTGTTAGAAAAAATTCACCAGCAACAACAAAAGCTGGACCGGTTAGATTATAGGATCTTTAAATTTTTACAAGAACATAAAGATAAAGGAGGTTCCGGAAATGGACAGACGTGAATTTATTAAAGTCAGTGGTGCGGGGATGCTTACCTTGTTTTTAAGCGGATGTGGCGTCTCTATGATAGGCGGCGGTGACAAAAAAGCTGCAGGAGCAGCGCCAGCCGCCGGTGTGAGTAAAAGTCAGGGAGGGAAAGGTATGAAAATTGTTGTAGTAACAGGAAGTCCTCATAAAGCAGGTACTTCTGCCTTATTGGCGGACAAGTTTATTGAAGGGGCGCAGGCTGCCGGGCACGAAGTTTTTCGTTTTAACGCGGCTTTCGAAGATATCCATCCCTGTCTTGGCTGTGATGCCTGCGGGATGAATGGACCTTGTGTCCAGAAGGATGCCATTGAAAACAAGCTGATTCAAAAACTGGTGGACTGCGATATGATTGCCCTGGTAACACCGTTATATTACTACGGTATGTCTGCTCAGCTTAAGACAATCGTAGATCGTTTTTATTCCCGGACCGGACGCATTGCCGGTAAAAAATCCTTGCTGATGGCTACTGCTTATAACAGCGCTGATTGGACCATGAGCGCTCTGGTGGACCATTACGATACCCTGGTACGTTACATGAACTGGAAAGATATGGGCAAGGTTCTGGCCATTGGTTGTGGCAGCCGTTCTCTGATTGAGCAGAGTAAGTTCCCCGACCAGGCTTATCAGCTGGGTAAAAGTTTATAACAGACCGCTACCTTTAGCTTGACAGATGCAAAGGAAGTGTTGCGGATGGGAATTGGTACGGACGAACTTTTATTAATCATGGCGATTGCGTTTTTAGTGGTAGGACCGGGAGATTTAGCTAAAGCGGCTCGCGGTTTAGGGAAAACGTATGGCCAGTTGGGCAGCTTGAGGGATGATTTTGTAAAAGCTTTGGCTGAGGAGGAGAAAAAATGCGAGTAGGAACTTCGGAGTTGTTGTTGATCCTGGTTATTGCGTTGGTACTTTTTGGCGGCGGTAAGGTTGCCGGTTTAGGCAAAGCTGTTGGTACCAGCCTGCGGGAATTTAAAGAAGAGATGCATAAAGATGAAACGGCCGTAAAGGATGTGGCCTATGCAGCTAAAAAAGAATGAATTAAAGAATCTGCCGCTTAGCACGCATTTGCTGGAACTGCGACGGCGCTTGCTGGTGTGGCTGAGCGGCACCCTGCTGGTATTTCTGATACTCTTCACCTGGCGGGGTGAAGCCTTGATGCAGTTAGTTACTGCGCCGGTCCGCCAGATGGGTATTGCTTTTATTTATGTGAACCTGGCGGAAGCTTTAAGCGTACAGATGAAAGTGGCGTTTCTGGCAGCCGTGCTGTTAACATTGCCACTTTTTGCCTGGCAGGCCTGGGAATTTATCCGGCCGGCGCTCTATGAGGAAGAAAGACGTTATGCCAGAAAACTGGCTCTGGTAGTACTGGTACTTTTTGCTACCGGGGTCAGCTTTGGTTATGGAGTAGTGTTCCTGGCGGCTATTTCCTTTTTTGTTTACAGCGGTCAGGGTTTTGCCACACCCATGCTTTCTATCAGCGCCTATGTCAGCTTTTTAGTGGGCTTTATCCTGCCCTTTGGCCTAGCTTTTGAACTGCCGGTAGTCTGCTATATTTTGGGCAAAGCAGGTCTGGTAAGCGTACAGGCTTTGGCGGCGGCCAGACGGTATGTCATCCTGTTGATTTTTATCGTGGCAGCAATTTTAACACCTCCGGATGTCCTCTCCCAGATCATGATGGCGCTGCCGCTTTTGGCGCTATACGAGTTGAGCATCCTGGTCTTGCGTACCTGCGAACATCAAACCAGGTTGCCGGCCAAATAAGGACAGGATAGTTTGGGTCAGGATAAAAGTACTTGACTTGGACTTGACTCCAGGGGCTATGCTGTAACTGTATAAAAGATGGTTTATGTAAAGGATGGATACTATGATTAAACAAAAAATTGATCGCGAACAATTAACGGCAGCACGAGCACAAAAAATTTACCCGGGTATTCAATCACCGTTGGCCGGGACAGATCCGGATTTTGATAATACCTTTCATCGTTTTATGTTAGGCGAGGTACAGCAGCACGGTCATCTTTTAACGGACCAGCAAAAAGCGATGCTTGCTATTGCTACCTTGACCGCTGCTCAAAAATTTAACTTTTTGAGCATCCAGGTAGAAGGTGCCCTTAATGCAGGTACAACTCCGGTGCAGATTAAAGAGGCGCTGTATCAGATTGCGCCCTATGTAGGTTTTCCTAACGTAGTCGAAGCGTTGGGGATTACCAATAAAGTTTTTCAGCAAAAAGGCATTAAACTGCCGCTGGAAAATCAAAGTACGGTGGATGAAACGACCCGGTTGGCAAAGGGCATCGCGGTGCAGACGCAAATTTTTGGTGAACATATTCCCAAGATGCGGGCGGCAGCGCCGGAAAATTTAAAGCATATCCAGGATTACCTAAGCGCCTTTTGTTTTGGTGACACGTATACCCGTAAGACTTTGAACTTACAGGACCGGGAAATGTTAACCATGTGTGCCATCGCTGCTCTGGGCGGCTGTGAACCCCAGTTGAAGGCGCATATCCAGGGTAATATCAACGTGGGCAATACGAAGGATCTCTTAATAGAAGCGATTACCCAGTGCCTGCCCTATATCGGTTTTCCCAGGACCTTGAACGCTCTGGGCTGCATCAGCCAGGTCCTGCCGGATAAACAATAATATATAACGGCTGAAAATCTTGCTGCCGCGCAGCTTATGTTGGCGGGACAAGCTCTAAAAAAATAAGCATTAGTAAAAGTGTCCGGGGAAAAAATAAATTTTCCCGGCACTTTTTTTTATGATAATATAATTTAAATTTAATATTATGGCAATTTTCTTTAATTTTCCTTGGGATG
>CAXYYS010000012.1:0-53423 GCA_964293585.1 uncultured Acidaminococcales bacterium | reverse complement strand
CAAAAACTTCCTATTATAGTGCAGATTTAATTCTTGGCGGCCATATTACGGCTGGCAATAATATCCACACCGGTATTTAAAATATTGGCTACCACCACATCTCCTGCCTTAACAGGAGCCTGGACTTCCACGCTGCGCAAAGCCTGCGCCGCTTCCAAAACTTTACCCTTAGGCATCACGGTCTTGCTGACAACGGGGAGCAGGGGCAGAAAACCGCCTTTAATCCGCACCGTACTGGTTAACATTCTCTTGGGAGCTGTTACTTCATCCTCGGCATATTTGGCGCCCCGGGGACAAGTATTACCGGTAACACTGACAAACTTGCCGCCTTCCAGGGTCACCGTCAATTCACAGCCCATAGGGCACATGATACAGTTCATCACACGCTTTTCAGTTGCCATGTTCAGGCCTCCTTCTGCTTTAAGCCCACGGTCACAGAGCTACCGGTCATCTTGGCCGTTATCGCTGCCGGAACCTCCACGGCGATCATCTCGCTGGGTTTAACTACGGGGAGCATACGGCTTAACAAAACCTCGTCCCCCTGTTTGATTTCCAAAGTTACTTTACGGGCCGGCGCACTAACACGCATAAAGAGCCGGGCGCCTTCGCCGCCTTCCGGCAGACTGAGATGCTGAGGCACACAGGTACGTACACCGTTTACAGCTTCTACCGCCACATCATGTTTAACGGCCGGCAGTTTTCCCTGAGCATCCAGGGCAGCAAACTTACCGGCAATCTCAGCTTCATCCGAGACAAAATCCACCAGGTCGTGAACATGCACTACGTTGCCGGCGGCATAAAAACCTGACAGACTGGTTTCCCGGTGCTGATCCACGATAGGACCGCTGGTCAGCCGGTGCAGTTTAATGCCCAGGGACCGGGACAGTTCATTTTCCGGGATCAGACCCACGGACAAGAGCAGGGTATCGCACTCGATGTCAAACTCCGTGCCGGGAATAGGTTGCATCTTATTGTCAACTTTGGCTACCGTCACGCCGGTCACACGGTCTTTGCCGTGAATCCTGGTAATAGTATGGGCCAGATACAAAGGAATATTATAATCATTTAAGCATTGCACGATGTTACGGGTCAGGCCGTTAGAGAACGGACAGATTTCGATATCCGCCATGACCTTGCAACCTTCCAGGCTCATACGACGCGCCATGATCAGACCGATATCGCCGCTGCCCAGGATGACTATCTTTTTGCCGGGCAGGTAGCCTTCCATATTTACCATGCGCTGAGCCGCACCGGCGGTAAAAATACCGGCCGGTCTGCCGCCCGGAGTACGAATCGCACCACGGGTACGTTCCCTGCAACCCATAGTCAGGATCACCGTTTTGCCCTGGACAGTATAAATTCCTTTGGTGGGGCTGACAGCTAATACCGTCTTGTCTTCGTGTACTTCCAGGACCATCGTGTCCACCCGGGTCTCAATCTCCGGTTTATCCTTAATCAAATCAACGCACCGGCCCGCATAACCGGGTCCGGTTAATTCTTCCTTAAAATGGTGCAGGCCAAAACCGTTGTGGATGCACTGCTGCAAAATACCGCCCAGTTCCCGGTCACGCTCCAGCACCAAAATCTTCCTGGCGCCGTTTTGATAGGCGCTATAGGCCGCGCTCAATCCGGCAGGGCCGCCGCCCACGATGACTACATCATAAAGTTCACTCATGGTTATTTGCCCTCCTTTACCGGAAACTTAGCGTAATACAGTTCGCTGTGCTGACGTTCCTTGAGTACCTGGGGTACGGGAATATGTAATTCCCGGGAGAGAATCTGTACCACACGCGGGCCGCAGAAACCACCCTGGCATCTGCCCATGCCGGCACGGGTACGACGTTTCACCCCGTCCACCGTCAGGGCGCCGCAAGGTTCGTGAATAGCGGCCACAATCTCACCCTCCGTAACCGTCTCGCAGCGGCAGATGACGCGTCCAAAACGGCTGTCCTTTTTAATGGCTGCTGTTTTTTCAGCGGCACTCATACGGATAAATGCTTTTTTAACCGGCAGCTTCCCATTAAATTTTTCTTTGTATGCAAACGGTTTCGTGGTCCGCTCCAGCGCTGCCACTAACTGTTCGGCAATAGCCGGTGCGGCGCTCAAACCGGGACTCTGGGTTCCGGCAGCGTTAAAGAAACCGGGCACCTTGGTTTCGCCCAGCACAAAATCACCGGTGCTGGACACAGCACGCAGGCCGGCAAATTCCGTAATGGCTGCTCCCATGGGCAGATTCGGTACCAGCTTTTTAGCGCCGGCAATAATCTCGTTCATGCCGGGAGTGGTCACCGCATTATCTTCCTTATTGTCCTGATCCTGGGCATTAGGCCCGATAAAAGTATTACCGTGGCTGGTAGTACATACCAGGATGCCCTTGGAGGTTTTTGTAGGGCAGGGGAAAACGATACCGTACACCAGGTCGGCGCCGGCCGTCTTATCAAACAAAATGTATTCACCTTTGCGGGGAGTGATGGTGAAACTCTCATCGCCGGCTAATTTGGCAATCGTGTCGGCATATACACCGGCAGCGTTGATGACAAACCTGGTCTTAATCGTACCTTTGCTGGTAGTCACTGCAGTGACCGCACCGTTTTCTTTCACAAAGCCGGTGACCGCACAATCGCGGATAACTTCGGCGCCGTTTTGTACCGCACACTGGGCAAAAGCAATCGTGCAGCCAAAAGGCCACATTACCCCGGCCGTAGGTGCCCACAAAGCAGCCTTGGCCGTGCTCAGGTTCGGTTCTTCCTTGCGCAGTTCGTCGCCGGAAATAATTTTTAAACCGGGCACGCCATTTTTTTGGCCCCGTTCCAAAAGTGTATCTAAAGCTTTTACTTCCTCGTCCGTGGTAGCCACCACGTAAGAGCCGCACCATTTTATATCCAGCTGCAAATCTTCCGCCAGCTCGTGGTACAGTTCGTTGCCACGTACATTAGTCTGGGCTTTCATACTGCCTACCGGCGCATCAAATCCTGCATGGCAGACAGCGCTGTTAGCCTTAGTGGTCCCGATGGCCAGGTCCGGTTCTTTTTCTACCAGGATACTGCGCAGCTGGTACTTGCTCAGTTCACGCAGGATCGCGGTACCGACGATACCGCCGCCAATGACGACGACGTCAGCTTCCTTAAAATAATCCATGTCTTCACTCCCTAAGCTTAGATTTTCTTACTAATATACTAATTCACTAACTTTAATTGTATCATTTTGTATAAGTGTCCGCAAATTGTTTCAATTCTCTGTAGGTCACCAGATTTTTTAACTTACAGGTTACGATACGGGTCACCGCCTCATCGATACGGTTCTGCGGAATACGTCCATCCCGGACGGCGGCCAGCACTGCGTCATGTACCTGAATCTTGGACTGCTGCCCGAAGCATACCAACAGAATATCCTGGCCGGCCAGGACAGCTTGTACGCCCGCCTGTGCCGGCGTATATCCTTCCATCAGGGCGCCCATACCCATGTCATCCGTGATAGCGATACCGGAGAAGCCGGCCTCCTTACGTAGCAAATCTGTAACAATTTGCGGTTCCACGCTGGCCGGAGTATTGTTAAAAGCTTTAAATTTTAAATGTCCAATCATCACCATGAACTGGTCGTTAGGAAACCGCTTGATTAGCTCTTTAAACGGTAAAAAATCTTCCTTCAGGATAGTTTCTTTGCTGACCGGCACGGTGCTGGCCCCGATATGAGTATCCAGGGTGGCCTTACCTATTCCGGGAAAATGTTTGAAAGCAAAAAGGATGCCCGCATCCTGGTAACCCTGGGCTGCTACTCCGGCATTCTGGATAACTTCTGCCGCAGTCTTACCATAACTGCGTTGTTTGGTCTGGTCAATATCCAGTACCGGCGCAAAATCCAGGTTGAAGCCTAAAGATTTAATGTCCAGCGCCGTCTTACGGGCCGCCTGATAAATCTGCTGGCTGTCGCCGGCTGCAGCTAACTGTGCCGCCGGTGGAGCCGTATACATACTTTGCTTCATCCTGGTCACCAGGCCGCCTTCCTGGTCCACGGCCGTAAAGAGCGGCAGGCCTTTATCGTCAGCATTAGCCTTAAGCTGGCTGAGCAGTTGCTGTACCTGGGTCCGCGTCTGCATGTTCGTGTCAAAAAGGATAATGCCGCCTACATGATATTTCTGTAATAACTCCAGGGCATTCTTATCCACGGTGGTACCGTCCACACCCACCATCATCATCTGACCAAGTTTTTCTTCCAGGGTCATGTGCCTGACCAGGCCTTTAGCAATAGCTTCTACCTGACCATCCGGCAGCTTTACCGGTTCCGGCTGGGGCGCAGCTGCTTTTTGCGATGTGCTGCCGCAGGCCGTAGCCGTTAATAAAAAAAACATGCTTAAAGTTAATAATAAAAATTTTTCCATCATTTATTTTTTAAAGCCTCCATCAGGGGCGGAATAATTTGTTTTTTCCGGCTCAGCACTCCCGGCAGATAAAAATGTTTCGGATCCGCCGGCGCGCCAAAAGCACTGCGCAAAACCGCCTGAGGTTCTCCGGCGGCCACCAGATCCGTACTGCCGGCCAGGATATCCGTCACCATGAGCAGGGACAGATTGTAACCTTCCTGGCTGCGGAATTTTTCCAAAGCACCCTTTAATTGCGGCAACATCTTGAGAACCTGCTGCCGGTCCATGCTGTTTACCTGGCCTACGGACATTTTTAAATCGGGAAGCTCAAACTCCTTGATGTCGATACGCACCAAATCACTCAAGGGCAAAGTAGTGAGCAGGGAACCGTGACGCAAGATTTCCATGGCCAGCTGCTCCGGTTCCTTAATACCGGCCAGCTTAGCTAACCGCTGCGCCGTATCCTGATCAAAGATGGTCGTGGTGGGGGACTTAAAATACAAAGTGTCAGACACGATGGCCGCAAACAAAATTCCGGCCACCGCCGGCGTCAAAGTCACGCCCCTGTGCCAGGCCAAATTGGCTACGATGGTGCTGGTACTGCCCACAGGTTCCTGCCGGATAAAGATAGGGGAGCCCGTAGTAAGTCCGCCTAAACGGTGATGATCGATAATTTCCAGGATCTTGGCTTCGTCGATACCTTCTACCGCCTGGCTGCGTTCGTTATGATCCACCAGGATCACGGCCTGACGGCTGGGCTCTAACATCATGCCCCGGTCAATCATACCCAGGTAGCGTCCCCGGTCCGTAACCGGATAAGAAACGAACTGAGCACTAAGCATCCTGGCTTTCACATCGCTGAGCAGGTCGCCCAGCTTAAAACCTACCACGTCCTTAGTCATCACGTGGGCTACCGTCTCGTTCAAGATGACGCCGCAGCTCACGTCCGCCCGTTCCTGTTCCCGGAGCAGGACCTCGTTATACCAGTGCCGGGCCAGATCGCTGCTGGTGATAATACCCACCACCTGGTCCTGGGCATTCACCACCGGCACCGATTTTAATTTTCTATTTTCCACTAACAGTTTACCCACGCTCCGCACCGTATCTTCCGGCGTAACCGTTGGCGTCTGCAACAGGGTCACATCATCCAGGGAGGGAAATAAATCATGCACCAGAAGCGGCTCCGGCACTTGAAAATACTCCAGCACGAAACGGGTCTCAGGATTAATTTTCCCTGCCCGGGCAGGAATAGCGTTGGCGCCCAGCTGTTTCTTTAAAAAGGCATAGCCGATAGCAGCGCAGATGGAATCCGTATCCGGGTTCCGGTGTCCAAGCACATAGATAGGTTTTTCCATAATTCCTCCGTTCCTGACGCTCAGCGGGCCACGCCGGCAAATTTAGCCGCGATGGCCGGTAAAAAATTACTGGTTCTTAATCTGCTTTTAATGTTAATATGTTTTACTTCAACATGAGCACAGATTTTTCCTGCCATAAATTGCTAAGCCCGGGTCCAGGTGCTATAATGAACGACGGAAAGGCAGACCGTCCTATCTACGGCGGTCCAGAAAAAATTATGCATAAAATTGCTTCTACTTCTGCTTTAGCTTTTATCATCCTCATGGGTTTCGTGAGCATGTTCTCGGACATGACCCATGAAGGCGCGTCCTCCATCCTGGGGGCTTATTTATCTTTATTGGGTGCTTCTGCCGCCACCATCGGTTTTGTTTCCGGCCTGGGTGAACTGGCAGGTTATTCTCTGCGTCTGGTGACCGGTTACATCGCTGATAAGACCAAAAACTACTGGTCCCTGACCCTGCTGGGCTATATCATAGATGTATTTGCGGTACCGCTGCTGGCCCTGGTGCCGGAAAACGGCTGGATGTATGCCTGTGCCCTTATCATCCTGGAACGTTCAGGCAAGGCTATCAAGAAACCTGCCAAAGATACGCTCCTGTCTTTTGCGGCGTCCCAGGTGGGCGCCGGTAAAAGTTTTGCCCTGCAGGAAGCGCTGGATCAGCTGGGCGCCTTCCTGGGTCCCGTTTTATTATTTGCAGCCCTGATGCTTAAAAAGGGCTCCGTTCCGGTGACGGAGTACCGGCTCTGTTTTGCCCTGCTCTTTATCCCGGCGGTACTGACCATCGCCCTTTTAATTTTCGCCTGGCGCAAGTTCCCGGATCCGGAAAATTTTGAAGCACCGGCAGCCACCGGAACGCCTTTCAAAATCAGCGCGCCCTTTTTGTGGTACATCGCCGCCACCTGTATTTTTGCTTTCGGCTTCCTGGATTTTAACATGATCACCATGCACGTCTCCAGGGAACAGCTGGTAGCGCCGGATTATCTGCCGTTGCTGTACGCCGCCGCCATGTTTACCGACGCGGTCGCCGCTGTAATTTTTGGCTGGATGTATGATAAATACGGTCTAAAAGTTTTAATCCTGTCCACCCTGGTCGCTGCACCTTTCAGCATCCTCATCTTTAACTTTACCAACCTGTACGTGGTCATAGCCGGCATCCTGCTCTGGGGTGTAGGCATGGGTGCCCAGGAATCCGTGTTCAAGGCGGCCGTCACCAGTATCGTTCCTAAAGAAACCCGTTCCTCCGGCTTCGGCATTTCCCAGACCGCTTTCGGTATCTGCTGGTTCTTAGGCAGCTGGGCTTTAGGCTGGCTCTACGATCAAAACCTGAACGCCATGGTCCTGGCTTCTACCGTGACCCAACTACTCAGTCTGCCATGTTTCTACCTGGCGGCGCAAAAGTTTACAGGAACCAGCTCCCAAAAGTAAGTACCGGTTAGAAACTTTTCCGGCGCTCTGCCCAAAGAAAATGTAAATTATCCTGCACATAAAAAACGTCCGGAAGTTTGTTCTTCCGGACGTTAATTTTTAACTCGCTGTGAAATTATTAGTTAGCCGCGGTTTCCTTGGCCGACTTGCTGCCGAACAATTCCTTGCCGCAGTGTTTAACTACCATGATAGCCAGAACCATCAGGCAGATGGCAACCACCAGTTGTAAACCATCTACCAGGACTACGAACTTGCCGTTCATCATCTTACCGAAGATGCCGTATACGCTCATAACCAGAGCGCTCATCGTAGCACAGAACATGAAAATCATGGGGAAGTAGAGCATCCAGCCCTTACGGCCGGTAGTGCGCAGGAACACGGTTAAACCAATCAATACCAGGGAAGCCAGCAGCTGGTTGGCAGCGCCGAACAGCGGCCAAATATTCAGGTAGCCGCCCAGGCAGAGCAGATAGCTGGGCACCAGGGTAACGATAGTAGCCACATAAGTGTTGCTGACAAATTTTTTCCAGCCGGTCAGTTCCTGACCTTCTTCCGGAGAAAGCATTTCCTGCAGGCTCATACGACCAATACGGGTTACCGCATCAATGGTGGTCATGGCCAGAGCGCTGACGCACATGGTCACGATACAAGTACTGATAAGCTTGGGGATACCGAACATGGTGAAGTAACCACCAATAGCGCTGCCGAAAATAGCGAACGGAGTTGCTTTAGGCAAAGCACCGTTTACTGCTACGGAGCAGGCGATAACCAGGGATACGACACCCAGGGTAGATTCGATCAACATAGAACCGTAACCAATGGTGAGCATATCTTTTTCATTAGAAACGGTCTTAGAAGATGTACCGGAGGAAACCAGGCTGTGGAAACCGGAAACGGCGCCGCAGGCGATGGTGATGAACAAAATCGGGAACAAGGGTTTATTGCCGACGTTAAAACCAACGAATGCCGGCATGTTCAAGGTCGGATTGCCGACGATGATACCAACTACGCCTGCCAGAATCATGCCTAAGAGCAGGAAAACGCTCAGATAGTCACGGGGCTGAATTAAGAGCCACATCGGCAGGATTGAAGCGATGAAGCAATAACCATAAGTCATGTACAGCCAGGTAGTACGAGAAGCAAACATGGGATTAGCGATGCCGGCAGCAATCATAGCCACCATGCAGATGATGCCCAGGACTAATTCCGTAGTACCGGTAATCTTGAACTTACGAACTAACAGACCGAAAATCATGGAGACGAAAATATAAATGACGGAAATAGAAGCAGCAGCTGCGTTAGGAACCATCTGACTGCCATCCTTGGCAAAGCCGTTAAAGGTGCTGGCCATAATGTCGGAGAAAGCTGCGATTACCAACAGGGAGAACAGCCAGCAGAACATTAAGAACATGCGGCCGCCCAGCTTGCCTACATACTTTTCAATAATCTTGCCCATGGACTTGCCGTCGTTTTTAACGGAAGCATACAGGGCGGTAAAATCTTGTACGGCACCAAAGAACACGCCGCCGATCAGGAGCCACAACAGAGCCGGAACCCAGCCGAAAGCTGCGGCGATAATAGGACCGGTTACAGGACCGGCGCCGGTGATAGAACTAAATTGATGGGCAAAAACCGTAAACTTGGAGGCCGGCGTAAAATCTTTGCCGTCTTCAAAACGATAAGCCGGCGTCTTGGCGTCCGGATCAATGCCCCAGGTCTTTACCAGCCAGCGGCCGTAAAAACAGTAGGCACAGATAAAAACAACAATCGCAAAAACTACAACTGCTAAACCACTCATGATGATACCTCTTTCCCTTACAATATGAAGTTATGATGACAGTTATCCCTCTAAGCGGGGATTTGAGTGTAAATATAACACCAAAAAAATACCTTGTCAATAATTTTGTAACATTTTCTTCACGAAAAGTTTTAATTTGTTTCACGTGAAACATTTGTTACAGTATCTCGAAAATCCACTCCTCTTCATGACAGGGACAAAAAACGGACAGCTTTCAGAGAAAGCTGTCCGTCCATTCTTATTGCACATTTGTATCCTATTTAAAGGACTACTTTTTGGGTTCTTCTGCCGGATTTGCTTTTGCTGCCGCAGCTTTTTCCTCAGCCGCAGCTTCTTCAGCCCGGTCTGCCAACTGTTGCACATCGGCCGGTGTTTCGTTCTGGGGAGCGGCCGCCTCCGCTTGCACCGCTGCCTTAACCTCGGTCTGATATTCTTCCTGGCGCTGTGCCGCCACCGTATCTTCCGGAGCCACAGAAGCAATAGCCGAAACCAGATCGCCGTCATTTAAGGTCACCATGATAACACCGCTGGTGCTGCGTCCGGTTTCCCGGATATCATTAACCAGCATATGGATGATGATGCCCTTAACCGTAATCAGATACAAGTCTTCGCCAGGATGTACCATGGTCATGCCGGCCACGTTACCGGTCTTGTCCGCAATCTTATAGTTGATATGGCCCATACCGCCGCGGGTCTGGGGATTATACAGCTTAATGGAGCTGCGTTTGCCAAAACCTTTTTCCGAAACGGTGAGGACTTCGGCCGCTTCACTGGTTACCGTATCCATAGCCACTACCAGGTCGCCGGGTCTCAACTTAATACCCTTGACACCGTGGGCTTGTCTGCCCATACACCGCACATCTTCTTCCTTAAAGAGGATGGCGATACCTTTACGGGTAGCCATGAAGATATGCGCCTGACCGTCGGTGAGACGCACGCTGATTAATTCTTCGCCGTCGTTCAGGTTGATGGCCATAAGACCGTTCTTACGGACGGAAGCAAAATCTTCCACTCTCGTTTTCTTGACACTGCCGTGATTGGTAGCCATGAACAGATATCTGGCCGCGCCAAACGTACTGCCGTTAATGACCGCCGTAATCCGCTCGCCCGGAGCAAACGGCAGCAGGTTGATGATGGCGGTGCCTTTAGCCGTACGGCCGGCTTCCGGAATCTCGTAACCACGCAGCTGATAAGCGCGTCCTTTGTTGGTAAAGAAAAGGACGTAGTCATGGGTAGTAGCCAGGAACATATGCTCGGTAAAATCGTCTTCCTTTTTACCGCCTCCGCCCATCTTGCCCACGCCGCCCCGGCGTTGTGCCTTAAAGTTAACGGTAGTCTGGCGTTTAATGTAACCGTGATTGCTGATGGTGATCACAATATCCTCATTCGCAATCAGGTCGATCTCCTGCATATCTTTTACATCGGCAGAAATTTCCGTACGGCGCTCGTCGCCGAACTTCTTAGCTTTTTCCAGCTGGTCAGCCTTAATGATTTCCAAAACTTTATGGCCATCGGCCAGGACGCCCTTCAAATAATCGATGGTACCTAAGACATCAATATACTCATCATCAATCTTCTGACGCTCCAGACCGGTCAGACGCTGCAGGCGTAAATCCAGGATAGCCTGAGACTGACGGTCACTCAGTTTAAATTTTTCCATGAGGGCGGCCTTGGCGATATCAGCGTTGGCGCTGTCCCTGATGGTATGAATCACAGCGTCCAGATTATCCAGGGCAATCTTAAAACCTTCCAGGATATGGGCGCGTTCTTCCGCTTTTGCTAATTCAAAACGGCATTTTCTGGTCACTACATCTTTCTGGTGTTCCAGATAATAGTACAGCATCTCCTTTAAGGTGAGTACCCGGGGCCGGCCGTTAACCAGGGCCAGGTTGATCACACCGAAGGAGCCTTGCAGCTGAGTATGTTTAAAGAGTTTATTTAAGATAACATCGGGCACAATATCTGCACGCAGTTCGATGACGATGCGCATACCGCGGCGGTCAGACTCATCCCTTAAGTCGGTGATGCCGTCAATGTTGCCATCCTTAACCAGCTGGGCGATATTCTCGATGAGGCGCGCCTTGTTTACCTGGTAAGGAATCTCCGTAACTACGATACGGTGTTTATTCTTGGGCATGGGCTCGATAGAGGTGCGGGCCCGGACCTTGATGGAACCACGACCGGTCATATAGGCATCCCGGATACCTTCCCGGCCTAAGATGATACCGCCGGTGGGGAAGTCCGGTCCCTTGATGGCCGTCATCAGCTCTTCGATTTCCACGTCGGGATTATCGATGAGCATCACCAAACCATTGATTACCTCCCGCAGATTGTGGGGAGGAATATTGGTAGCCATGCCGACGGCGATACCGTCGGAACCGTTGACAAGCAGCGCCGGAATCTTGGCCGGCAGTACGGAAGGCTCTTTTAAAGATTCATCATAGTTGGGGACAAAGTCCACCGTATCTTCATCGATATCTTCCAACATGGCTTCCGCCATCTTGGCCATCCGGACCTCGGTATAACGCATAGCCGCAGGACTGTCGCCGTCCACGCTGCCAAAGTTACCGTGGCCGTCCACCAGCAGGTACCGGGTATTAAAATCCTGAGCCAGGCGCACGATGGCGCCGTACACGGAACTATCGCCGTGGGGATGGAACTTACCTAAAACTTCGCCGACGATACGGGCGGATTTTTTATAAGGTTTATTAGAAGCCATCCCGGCTTCCTCCATGGCATACAGGATGCGGCGATGTACCGGTTTTAAACCATCCCGCACGTCCGGCAGGGCGCGCTGCACGATAACGCTCATGGCGTAATCGATGTAGGACTTCTTCATTTCTGATTCGATATAGACGGGAAGGACTTTCCCCGCGTTGGCTATTAATTCGTCCACGATCTCACCTCATATTTTCTTTGCTACCTGGCAGCAGGCGCTGCCCTTAACCGGCTATATATAAGGCGGCTATGCCGTCTTCGCTCGTAAATTCCAGACTTTCCTTAACCAGCTCATTGCTGACCGCGTACGGGTCAGACTCTGTCAGCACCGCATGTTCCAGAGGCCAGCGCACACCGCTTAAGCTGCAACAGGTTTTACCACACAGCGGCAAAACCGAAACTGCCTGCGGCCGTTCTTCCGGCGGCGGAGTAAAAGTACATTTCTTCCCGGCCGGAAGCAGGACCATCAGTTCCCGCTCATCTGCTATCAAAACTGGTAACTGACATTTCTTCACCAGTGCCGCCAGAGAATGTACGGCGCTGTACAGGTGGTCAAAACGTCCGCCCCAGACACCGCTGCACAGATACAAGCGGTCCGGCGGTAATTCCTGTAACAACAGCTGTAAATCCGTATGGTCTTTGGCTACCGGAAATTCCTTTACCAGGGTTTCACTTTTGGCCCGGGTCCACAACGCTGCGTCTGCACTGTCGCCGTCTCCTACCACTAAACTTGGTTTGAGTCCGGCTGCCGCCGCATAGTTCAGTCCCTTATCCGCCACAAAAATTTCCTTGCAGTTTGCGCCCACCTGGGTCAGCCAGTTCACAGCAGGTTTACGGCCACCGGCCAGGACTAATCCCGGCGGCAGGGTTGGTAAATCCGGAAAAACCAGCGTTCCCTGGGGCAAATTTACCAGCTGGCTCATAAGCCCTGATCCTTCTTTTTAGCTACGGGGACGATGGTAATCACCAGTCCGTCCCTTTTCACCTTCCAGTCCAGATCGCCGTTCTTACCTTTCAGCCACTCCATGCTCACTTCCAGCAGGCAGCGGTTTAACTTTTCCTGAGCTTCCTTGGGCAGCAGCAACTCTTCTTCTTTTTTATTTTTAGGAACCGCGCCCCGGAAAACTTTCTTGCGGGAATCATCTTCCAGGACCTCATTCTCAAAGGAATAATTTTCCTTGCTGCCCCGGAACATATCCTCGTCCGTCAGGTTCTTCTTAATCTTCATACTAGGTCCTCGCTTTATCTACTCTTACAGATCCAGGTTCGTTACCTTATCGGCATTATCTTCGATAAATTTACGTCTGGGTTCTACCTTGTCGCCCATCAGGACGCTAAAGATACTGTCCGCCTCGGCGGCATCTTCCAGATGTACCTGCAGGATGGTCCGGTACTGAGGATCCATGGTGGTCTCCCACAGCTGAGACGGATTCATCTCGCCTAAGCCTTTGTAGCGCTGCACGTAAGGATTACCGGTACGGCCCACCTTGTCCAGGATCTGTTTCAGTTCGTCATCGCTGTACGCATACTCATGTTTCTGGCCCTTGCGGATCAGGAACAAAGGCGGCTGGGCGATAAAGACATGTCCTTCGGTGATGAGAGGTTTCATGAACCGGTAGAAGAAGGTGAGGAGCAACGTCCTGATATGAGCGCCGTCCACATCCGCATCGGTCATGATGATAATCTTGCCGTAGCGGGCCTTGGTAAGATCAAACTCTTCGCCGATACCGCAGCCGAAAGCCGTGATCATGTTCCGAATTTCTTCGCTGCTCAGCATCTTATCCATGCGGGCTTTTTCCACGTTCAAAATTTTACCGCGCAAAGGCAGGATGGCCTGGAATTTCCGGTCCCGTCCCTGCTTGGCGCTGCCGCCGGCGCTGTCGCCCTCGACCAGGTAAATCTCTGTCTGGGTGTTGTCCTTGCTCTGGCAGTCTGCCAGCTTGCCGGGGAGGGAACTTATTTCTAACGCGTTCTTACGGTGCACCAGCTCGCGGGCTTTTCTGGCCGCGGCCCGGGCCCGGGCGCTGATAATAGCTTTCTCCACGATTTTTTTAGCTTCGGGAGGATTTTCTTCAAAGAATTCCTGCAGCTGCTCGCTGACCAGACTATCCACCAGAGGACGCACTTCACTGTTGCCCAGCTTGGTCTTGGTCTGACCTTCAAACTGCGGTTCCGGTACCTTGATGGAGAGCACGCCGGTCAAACCTTCGCGCACATCATCGCCGGACAGGTTTTCTTCGTTTTCCTTCAGGATATTTTTCTTCCGGGCATAATCATTAATCGTCCGGGTCAGCGCCTGCCGGAAACCGGCTACATGGGTGCCGCCTTCTTCGGTGTTAATGTTATTGACGTAAGAAAAAACATTTTCGTTGTAAGTATCGCAGTACTGCAGCGCTACTTCCACGATCACATTATCTTTAACGCCTTCGATATAGATGGGTTCGGCATTGATAGCATCTTTGCCGTTGTCCACATATTTAACGTATTCAATGATGCCGCCTTCAAAATGGAAAGTCTCACTGTGTCCGTCCCGTTCATCGGTCAGGGAAATCTGCACGCCTTTATTTAAAAAGGCCAGTTCCCGGAGACGCAGCCTCAGAACATTATAATCATAAATCAGTTCTGTAAAGATGCTGGCATCAGGAATAAAATGCACGGTGGTACCGGTAGTTTCGGCAGGACCGATCTCGTACAAAGGTTTCACGGTCTTGCCTTTGGCAAATTCAATCCCGTAACGTTTACCGTTGCGGCGGGATTCTACTTCCATCTTGCTGCTCAGGGCGTTAACACAAGATACGCCTACGCCGTGCAGACCGCCGGAAACTTTATAACCGCCATCGCCGAACTTACCGCCGGCGTGGAGGATGGTCATAACCACCTCGATAGCGGGTTTACCTGTCTTATGCATATCCACAGGAATACCGCGGCCGTTATCCACCACGGTAATACTATTATCTTTATGAATGAAGACTTCGATATGATCACAGAAACCGGCCAGGGCTTCATCGATACTGTTATCTACGACTTCGGAAACCAGATGATGCAGACCGCGGCTGCTGATGCTGCCAATGTACATACTGGGGCGTTTTCGTACTGCTTCCAGTCCCTCCAGTACCTGAATCTTATTGGCATCATACGCTTCGCTGACAGCCGTGGCTTCCTCAATCTCTTCTTCCACAGCTTCAAACTTTTCTTTCTGCTTGGCTTCCAGTTTGGCTTTTTCCGCAGCGGTCATCTCTGGGATTACCTCTTGCGGCTTTTTTGTTTCTGTCATACTAAACCTCCATTTTACCTTGCATCTTTAAAATCGTCTTCACCAATCCAAAATTTAGCTTTAAACTTTTTTACCAGGGTAGATACCGAGATACTGGACAGGTAAATCACATGATCTGTGATAATACAGCTTACATGATTGCCGGTCTTACTGATATCTCTAACTTCCATGGCCCGCCCCTGGGGCTGGCAAATTTTTTTAACCAGGTCAAACTTTTTGGAAATCTCAAAGACGCCGATAATTTCTTCTGACCGGATGATATTATTATTTCCTAGTTGAAAATACATGTTGCTTTTTCCCCCGTATTGCCTTTAGGGCATTCTCATAATCCTGGGCGGTAATTTTTTCCATCGGCCGGCTGTACGTTAAACATACCGCCAGATTTTTTTCGGCCTCCGTAGCATTTTCCTGCCGCACCTTCAAGTTATAAAAAGATTTTAAACTTTCTTTAACAGAAATATAAAGATAGGTAGAGAAACCGGTCTGTTGTCCGGCTTCAGCTTCTGAAAGCCAGGGCTGTTTACTTAACAGCCGGGCCAGTTTAGTTCTTTCTGCTTGTTCCAGCTCTCTTTTACAGAAAGGACAAAGTTCCCCGTCACCGGTAAGAAACGCACCGCAGCGGGAACATTGTTTTACACCCTCCTGGCGCCATCTTTTTTGCTGTCTGGCCCGGCCCAGAAAAAATTCCCTGGCCTGAGCCGCCAAGGCGGCATCTGTTAAAACCGGACAAGCTGCTAAAGCTTCTTTTTGTTCTGCTTCTGTCAGTTCTATCTGTGTTTCTTGTTTAGCCGTGCTAACTTTTTTAAGAACTTTAGGATATCTGCCGCCGGCCGCAAAAAGTAAATCTTTGACAACCTCGCCGCCCAGAGCCCCATTAATTTTTTCTAACAGCAATGTTTTCTGTAGATAAAGTTCCTGGGACCAGCCGGAATTATTTACCCGCAGCGTCAGCCGCTTACGGCTGAGCCGGTCGGGAACGGAATGGGAGGCCACCACCTTGCCGACAATTTCCGGCCAGGTCTGCCGCAGCTGTTCCAGATAGAAACGGTCTTCCTGTATTTTAGTTTTACCTAGCATCTTGAACAGTACGCCGGTTACTTTATCCATGATCAGTCTTTCTTAATAACGCCTTCACACACTTTGAAATAAGCTGTTTCTGCTAAACTGGGAATTAAACTCCTATCATTAACCGTGATAAAAGTCTGCACCCTTCCATCTAGAAAATGCAGCAGCTGGGTCCTTCTGGCTTCATCCAGCTCACTCATCACATCATCTAAAAGCAGGACAGGATATTCACCGCATTGCTGCTTGATAAATTCCAGTTGGGCTAATTTTAAAGCTAAGGCATAACTGCGTTTCTGACCCTGGCTGCCAAAAGCTTTACTATCATAACCGTTAATACTAAAAAGCAAATCATCCCGATGGATACCGATACCTGTATAACCCATCAGGATATCCTTGAAACGTCTTTCCCGCAAACTGGTTTTATAAAATTCTATCCAATCCCGGGTATCACCGGCATCAACTTGTAAAAAAACACCGTTATTAGCTTTCAGGTTATAAGTAATAGCCAGTTGTTCCTGGCTGCCGGTAAGAGCTTTGCCAATCTCTCCTGTCAAAGCGGTAAAACCTGCCAGGTTCATCAGCCGCTTTTGTAAAATCTTCGCCGCCAGGACGCTGATATTTTCATCCCAGGTAGTTAAAAGATTTTCCGGCGCTGATTTTTCCCGGATATTTTTTAAAAGTTTATTCCGCTGCCGCAAGTTACGATTGTACTGTACCAGTAAATCGTAATACACAGGATCTGTCTGTGCCAGTCCCATATCTAAAAAACGGCGACGCTGCGCCGGATCGCCTTTAATGATGGCTAAATCTTCCGGTGAAAACAAAATTACTTTTAAAAAACCATAATGTTCCCTGGCGCTGATTTTTTTTTCATCCAGGAGAATGATTTTTTTAACTTTTTCCTGTTCCAGATAACGTTTAAGCTGAAGATTATGCGGTGCATCCTCTCTTTCAAAACGCACCTGCACAGCCAAACCCTCCGACCGGAAACGCACCAGCTCATCTTCATTACTGGTGCGATGGGAAAGACCCAGGGCTCCGTAATAAATGCTTTCCAAAAGATTGGTTTTTCCCTGGGCGTTAGCCCCGAAAAAAACATTAATCATAGCTGGGAAAGCTAATTCCGTCAGCGTATAGTTACGAAAATTAATGAGCTTCAGGTTTGTGATCTTCATCGCGTGCCGCCACAACCTCAATTTCTAACTGGTCAGCCAGGATGACATGGCTGCCGGGATAAATCTTTTTTCTTTTTTCGTGAATCACATTACCATCCACCTTAACTTCTCCAGCCAGGATAGCTTCTGCTGCCTGGCCGCCGGTAGATTCTACGCCGGCCAGTTTTAAAAGAGCTGTCGCCGGAATGAAAGGAGTGGTAATGGCGCAAGTTTTCTTTTTCATCTTAGAAAATCACCCGTACAGGCGTAACGATATAAGTATAATCCTTTTCACCTACAGGCCGGATGCACACAGGGCTCAAAGAATTATTCATTTCTAAGGTCGCTTCCTCATCCTCAATATTATTCATGATATCCAGGATATAGGTAGCATTAAAAGCTACGTTCAGTCTTTCCCCATCCGTATGGCAGGGAATCTTTTCCTCGCCGGTACCTACATCGGGACTGCTGCTTAAAACAGTCAGTTCATTCTCGTCAATCTTAATCTTGATGATGCTGTAATCAGTCTCGTCACCGCTGCACAGGGAAACACGTTGGACGGCTCCGGCTAATTCTTTGGCATTCACCTTGGTCTTGACGGAGAAAGAAGGAGGAATAACCCGTTTATAATCCGGGAACTTACCTTCAATCAAACGGGAAACGATAACTAATTCATCAATCACTACCATGAGCTGGTTGTTAAGTAAAGAAAGTTTTACTTCCTGCGGCAGTTTGCCGTTCAGGTTCTTATTAATTTCTTTCAAGATAACCGCCGGAATGATGATGCTTAAATTTTCCTTACTCTCATGTGCCAGGGATTTAATGGCCAGACGGTGAGTATTAGTACCTACAAAAGTAATCTTGCCTTCGCTTAGTTCGCAGAGCACGCCGGTAAAAAGAGGACGCGCTGCATCATTAGAGCAGGCAAAAGCTGTTTTCTTAAACAGTTCCTTAACGGTTTCATCCGCCAGGGTAAAAGTCTTATCAGCATTAAAATCAGGGAACTTGGGATAATCAGCTACGTTCATCAGCAGAATCTTAAAATCTGCTTTGCCTGACTGTAAACGGACACTGTTTTCTTCTTCTTTACGGGATAAACTTAAAGTTTCCCCGTTCATGTTTTTAACCAGTTCGGCAAAACGGGTAGCAGCTAACAGAATCTCTCCCGGTTCTTTAATATCACCTTTAATCTTAAAACTCATGGCCATGCTGATATCCATACCTTGCAGTTCGATAACTCCATGATCGGCTATCAGGTGCAGACCGCCAAAAATAGGGGTGCTGGGTTTAGAAGGTATAGCGCTCATGACGGTTTGGACGGCTTTATGTAGTTCGGCCGTGTTACATGTAAAAATCATTTTCCACAGTCCTTTCTTTTTTTATTAAAGCTTATATATTTTAAAATCTTAGTAAACGTAGTATTAGGAGCTGTTTAAAGTGTGGACAAGCCTGTAAAGACAGGCAGGGGATGTAGCCGCACTTGTTGATAAGGTTGTGGGGAAAGTGTTTTTTTTGTCCACAACTTCCACAACCGGGTTTTAAAAAACACTTTTTTCCACAGCTTTATTTTTTATCCACAGTTTCTACAGGTTTATCCACATAAAACTGTGGATAAGTTAAAAATTTAAGAATTACGGATTTCCTGTTCGTATTTTTCCAATTGGCTGTTAAAGTTTTTATCTTCTTTGCGCAGCTTGGTGATTTTTTCACAGGCGTGGATAACCGTGGTATGATCCCGGCCAAACTTATTGCCAATCCTGGGCAGGGAAATATCGGTCAGATCCCGGCATAAGTACATGGCAATCTGTCGGGGTTCCGCGATATCCTTAGAACGTTTGTGACTCAGGATATCTTCTAATTTTAACTTATAGGTACGACAGATATAATCAATAATTTTTTCTATGGTGATAATACTCTGGACCGGATTGCCCATATCGTCTAAAACTTTGCGGGCCAGGTCCACGGTAATAGGTTCTTTCATCAAAGAAGAAAAAGCGACGATTTTGATGAAAGCGCCTTCAATCATCCTGATATTACTGCTGATGCTTAAAGCTATCATCTGGATAACATCATTGGGAATGTTAACATGTTCAGTTTCTGCTTTTTTGCGCAGGATGGCAATCTTGGTTTCTGTATCCGGCTGCTGAATATCGGCGGTCAGGCCGCTGGCGAAACGGGAACGTAAACGTTCTTCCAGGCTATCCAGATCCTTGGGAGGACGGTCGCTGGAAATAACAATTTGCTTTTTGGCTTCCGTCAAGGTATTAAAGGTATTAAAAAATTCTTCCTGGGTCATTTCTTTATTTTTCAGGAACTGGATATCGTCAATGATCAAACAATCAATACCCCGGTATTTTTTGCGGAAAGATTCCATGGTTTTGTTTTGCAGGCAGTTGATCATTTCGTTGGTAAAAGTTTCGCTGGTCAGATATAAAATTTTTAAATCCGGGTTCAGTTCGATCATCTTGTTGCCGATAGCCTGGATAAGATGTGTTTTTCCTAATCCGGAGGCACCGTAGATGAAAAGAGGATTATAGGATTGAGCCGGGGCATTATTACCTACGGCCTGAGCAGCAGCAAAAGCAAAACGGTTGGAATTACCTACGACGAAATTGTCGAACCTTTTAGTCTGATTCAGGTTATTTTTAAAGGCTTCCGTTTCCTGGACCTGCTGTTGATTATTAAAAAGGGGGATGGGCTGGTAGGCTTCTTTTTCTACCGGTTTTTCCGGATCCGCGGCTACGCTAAGTTCCAGATGAAACTTACTGTTGTTGGTAATTTCGGTAAGGATACCGTTTAAGACGGTCATAAATTTTTCTTCGATGGCGTTTTTTAAAAAAGCACTGTTCACCTGTGCCTTTAAAATATCTCCTTCGATAGTGAGGGGCTGCAGGTGGGAGATATACATATTGAAATTTTCCGCGCTGGTAGAATTTTGCAGCTTAGCGATAAAATCTGTCCAGATGCGGTCAAGATTAACATCGGTCATACAACGAGTCATCCTTTCTTCAGTGGTCACTTTATTTTATCATAAAACAGGAAAGTTATCCACAACCAGTTTATTTTAATTTAAAGGCATTGTGTAACATTTTTATTTTACCTTTTGACCTTTATATAGGAATTTAGTAATCACTCTTTTATATATGGAAGAAAGTTTTGCCGGAGGGATTAAAAAAATTTTGGTTCCGGCCCGTGGCAATCGTGATTTTTCCTTGACAGGGCGGAGAGATTTTATTATAATGGCCGTAGCTATCAATTTAAACAACCCATAGATTGATTGAAGCACTATTAAGCACGGTAAGGAGGTAATTGCGAGATGAAACGTACGTTCCAGCCTAATAATCACAGGCGTAAGATGACCCACGGTTTCCGGGCCAGGATGGCAACCATCGGCGGCCGTCAGGTTCTGAAGAGAAGACGCCAAAGGGGCAGAAAGAAATTATCCGCATAAGATATTAAAATAGGCCGCGTGAGTGGCCTATTTTTTCCCTGCGGGTGCAAAGGAAAAGGTTCCCATGAAGCAATTCGGTTTGCAAAAACTGAATAAGATTAAGTCGAAAAAGGAATTTCAGGGTGTGTATGAAAAAGGACATTCTGTTATTGACGCGTTGGCCGTTTTCTATGTTCTGCCCTGCGAAAATGAAACATTAAAAATAGGTTTCGCAGTGGGTAAGAAGGTGGGCAACGCCGTCGTCCGCAATCATGTTAAACGCATGATGCGCGAGGTTTTCCGCCATCACAAAGACGAAATGGTTTTAGGTACGCGCCTGATCTGGGTTGCGCGTAAAAAATTAGTCCAGGCAGATTACAAGACTTATGAACGCGTGTTCCTGCGCCTGGCTAAAAGAGCAGCTTTGCTGCGCTAGGTAAGGCAATGAAAAATTTTGTGCAGTTAATCCTGGTAGGGGGCATCAGATTCTATCAAATTTTTATCTCCCCCTTACACCGGCCTTGTTGCAGATATTATCCCACCTGCAGCCAGTATGCCTTGGAAGCGGTCCGCAAATACGGTCCCTTTAAGGGCGGCTGGATGGCGGTGAAAAGAATTTGCCGGTGCCATCCCTGGCACAAAGGCGGTTATGACCCTGTAATTTAAACCCTTTGGGTTTTGAAGGAGTGATATTTTGGACTTTTTAGGTCACCTGGTGCAGCAGTTTATCACTTTGCTGTATCATTTTACCGGCATGCTGGGCTATGCCAACTATGGTATCGCCATCGTGCTGATGACCATTATCATTAAGCTGGCCCTGTACCCCCTCACCAAGAAACAGATTGAATCCACCAAGGCCATGATGGAACTGCAGCCCAAGTTAAAAGAGTTGCAGACTCGTTATAAAGACGATAAGATGAAACTCAACGAAGAAGTGGCCAAGATTTATAAGTCCAGCGGTGTGAATCCGGTGGCAGGTTGTCTGCCCATGTTGATTCAGATGCCCATCCTGTTCGCTATTTATTACGGCGTCCGGGATATGGTATACGAAGGACCGGCCAACTTTTTATGGATGAGTAATATTGCTACGGACGTGAAGAACACGGAATTCCCGTTCATCATGCCCATCCTGTCAGCGTTAACCACCTATATTGCTTCCAAGCAGACCATGGCGGATAACAACAGCATGCAGAATCAGATGATGTTGTACTTCATGCCGCTGATGATCGGTTACATGAGCTGGCAGTTCTCCGGCGGACTGGTTATTTACTGGGTAGTCATGAACATCATGCAGATCGCTCAGCAGACATACATGGCCCATCTGGAAAATAAAGCCAGGGCAGCAGCTGTTGCTCCTAAGGCAGCCGTATCTGCCCCTGAGAAAAAAGAGCCTGAGAAGAAACAAAAGAACCAGAAAAAATAAGCGGCCAGGCGGCTGTTAAATTTTGAGCTGAAGGAGTAGATTTACCATGAGTACTGTGGAAAAAACCGGTAAGACTGTTGACGAAGCTCTCCAGGAAGCATTAAAGGAATTAAACCTGACTCAAGATCAGGTCGATGTAGAAATTGTAGATGAACCGAAGAAAGGTTTGTTAGGACTGATCGGCAGCCGTAAGGCTAAGGTCAGGGTAACTTCCAAGTCCGAGACGGAAACTACTGCTCCCGTAGTAGAAGCCGCAACCCCGTCAGCGGCTCCGGCAGAGCCGGCTGTAACTGAGGCTGCTCCCGCGGCTGAGACCGTAAAAGAAACCGCAGCGCCTGCGGCAGAAGTTAAAGAAACAGAAACAGCTCCCGCATCCCGGCTCCACAAAGATCGCGAGCCCAGAGAGTATTTGATAGACGAGAATGCCATTGAAGCTTCGAAAGCTTTCCTGAATAAGATTTTTGCAGCGATGAAGATTACCGTGAACACGGAAAAATTTATTAACCGGGAAAACGGTATCGTCACTTTAAAATTACATGGCGACGACATGGGTATCCTGATTGGTAAACACGGTCAAACCCTGGACGCGCTCCAGTACCTGACCAATCTGGTGGCAAACCGTGCTGCCGGTGGCAGGATGCGCATCGTTATTGATGTGGAAGATTACCGGGACCGCCGGGCCGAAACTTTGACCCGTCTGGCTAAACGTCTGGCTGAGAAAGTAAAACGTACCGGTGAGCGTTGCGCTCTGGAACCGATGAATCCTCACGAAAGAAAGATTATCCATACTGCCCTGCAGGGAGATTCAACCATTACCACTTTGAGCGAAGGTACGGACCCGTACCGTAAAGTTGTTATCGAGCTGAAGAAGTAAGAGCTTAAGGAGCTGTTTCCGGCAGGAGACGGCTCCTTTTTTGTCTGTTTTGAAAACCATACGCTATGCGTATGGTTCAGGAAAGCTTTTAGCTATAAGTAGCAAAACCTCCTTTGATATAATAGTACTGGTTCGCCAACCGTACTAAATAACAAAGGAGGTATGCATCCATGGATACAGAAAGTCTATCACATACCAAGTGGAGATGCAAATATCACATTGTGTTTGCACCAAAGTATAGGAGAAGAATAATTTATGGAAAGCTGCGAGGAGATATAGGAAAGATACTCAGGCAATTATGCTTACGAAAAAATGTAGAGATACTGGAAGCTAATGCGTGCATTGATCACATACATATGCTCGTAAGCATTCCACCAAAATTATCAGTAGCAGAATTCATGGGCTACCTAAAAGGAAAGAGCTCCCTGATAATATTCGAACGCCATGCCCAGCTAAAATATAGATACGGAAACAGAAAGTTTTGGTGCAAAGGTTACTACGTAGATACCGTAGGTAGAAATAAGGAAGTTATAAAAAAGTATATACGAGAACAGTTGCAAGAAGACATGGTAGCTGAACAATTGACACTAAAAGAACTGGTAGACCCATTTACAGGGCAAGAGAATAAATAAAAGTGCCCCTCGGGAGAGGGGCAGCTAGGGATGAAGTGCGATTGGCGAATAATTATCAGTGAGGCCTTGGCCTCAAGCAGGTAGTGCGGCTTCTAGCCGCAGAGCAAACTACCCGTTATACGGGTAGTTTTGATTATGAAAGGAATTTAGAAATGAGTACGTCAACTATAAGCGCCATTACCACGGCGGTAGGTCCGGCGGCAGTGGGCATCGTCCGTTTGAGTGGTCCGCAGGCGTTAAACATTGCCCGGGAAATATTTGTGGCCGCCGGCCGGAAAAGTTTACCGGATTATCCGCCCCGGACTTTGGTTTTTGGTCACGTGCGGGAAGGCGCCGTGGACGTGGATGAAGTTTTGGCCGTGTACATGCCGGCGCCTCATTCGTATACGGCGGAAGACGTGGTGGAAATTCAATGTCACGGCGGCGCGGTGAGCCTGCAAAAAATTTTGGCGCTGACGTACCAGCACGGAGCGGAACCGGCAGCACCGGGTGAATTTACCAAGCGAGCCTTTTTAAACGGCCGGCTGGATCTGGTGCAGGCCGAAGCGGTGATGGATATTATTAATGCCCGCAGCGAAGCGGCTTTGAAAAATTCTCTGCGGCTGCAGGAAGGTTATCTGTCCCGGGAACTGGAAAAAATCCGGCAGGAACTTTTGGCGGTAATCGTGAATTTGGAAGCGGTCATCGATTATCCGGAAGAGGATATTGAAGATGTGACCTATCCCCAGTTGCAAAAAAGTATCGGCCGGGCCCGGGAGCAGGTGGAAACTTTGGCGTCCCGGGGCGAGACCGGTAAAATTTTGCGGGAAGGGTTGCGTACGGTGATCGTGGGCCGACCTAACGTGGGCAAATCCAGTTTGCTGAACCAGCTTTTAAAAGAAGACCGGGCCCTGGTAAGCCAGTATGCCGGTACTACCAGGGACGTGATCGAAGAACAACTGGTGGTGGACGGTATCCCTTTGGTCCTGGCAGATACGGCGGGCATCCACAAGACGGAAGATTTTGTGGAACAGCTGGGCATTAAACGCAGCCGGGAACTTTTGGCCCGGGCGGAACTGGCCATCGTGGTCATCGACGGCACGGAAGCATTGACGGCTGCGGATGAGGAAATTTTAACAGCGGTGCAGGGCAAGCCCTATGTCTTGATTGTTAATAACGCCGACTTGGGGCAAAGTGATGCCCCGGCGGTGCTGCGGCAAAAATATCCGGAGGCACCGGTGTTGCCGCTGAGTGCCAAGACCGGCGCCGGTCTGGCGGCTTTTCAGGACTGGCTGCAAAAATTTGTGTACGGCTCTCAGGGTGGGGGCGGCGAAGCTTTATACGTGGCCAGCGCCCGGCAGGAAAATTTACTGCGGCAGGCGGCGGCTTCTCTTCTTAGCGCCCAGCAGGGTGCTGCGGAGCATCTTCCTTATGATTGCCTGAGCATCGATGTGAACGCGGCTTTGGAAAATCTGGGAGAGATTACCGGCCAGGCGGCTACGGATGAAATTATCAACCAGATTTTTGCTCGCTTTTGCGTGGGCAAATAAATAGTTGGCAAATGTGTTATACTTATATATAATGAAAGAAAATTTGAGAGAGTTGGTACGGTAAGCATGACGGCAAGTTATGATGTGATCGTGGTGGGTGCAGGGCACGCAGGTATTGAAGCGGCCCTGGCTACGGCGCGTTTGGGTTTTAAGACGCTGCTGGCCACTTTGACTTTGGACAATATTGGTTTTATGCCCTGTAACCCCAGCGTGGGCGGCAGCGCCAAGGGACAACTGGTGGGCGAGGTGGATGCCCTGGGCGGGCAGATGGGTAAGAGCGCGGACCGGGCCGCTATCCAGATGCGGCTTTTAAACACGGGTAAAGGTTATGCCGTGCATTCTTTGCGTTCCCAGTCGGATAAGGCCTATTACCACACGCTCATGAAACAGATTGTGGAAAACGAACCACACCTGGACGTGAAGCAGTTGATGATTGACGAGCTGTGCGTGGAACAGGGGCAGGTGACCGGCGTTGTGGATGAAACCGGCGCCCGTTTTGCGGCGCCCTGTGTTATTTTGTGCACGGGTACGTATTTGCAGGGACGCATTGTCTTTGGCAGCGTCAATTTTGCCAGCGGTCCTAACGGTATGCGTCCGGCCAATAAACTTTCCGCGTCGCTTTTAGCGCAGGATATTAAATTAATGCGGTTCAAGACCGGTACGCCGGCCAGGGTGGATAAACGCAGCCTGGATTTTAGCAAGATGGAAATCCAGGAAGGGGACAAAGAGCTGCATAATTTTTCGTATGTGAGCACCATCACGGAACGCAATCAGGTGCCATGCTGGCTTACTTATACCAATCCCCGCACCCATACCATTATCAAGAAAAATTTACAGCTGTCCGGAATGTTCAACGGTCTGGTAGAAGGGGTAGGACCCCGCTACTGTCCGTCTATCGAAAGTAAGATTGTCCGCTTTGCGGATAAGGACCGGCACCAGCTTTTTATTGAGCCGGAAGGCCTGAGCACTAACGAGATGTACGTGCAGGGTATGAGCAGCTCGCTGCCGGCGGCGGTGCAGTTAGAATTTTTACGCACCATCCCCGGCCTGGAAAATGTGGAGATGATGCGGCCCGGGTATGCCATTGATTATGACTGCCTGGATCCTTTACAATTAAAATCGTCCCTGGAACATAAAGAGATCAGCGGTCTTTTTAGCGCCGGGCAGAGTAACGGCACCAGCGGCTACGAAGAAGCGGCGGCCCAGGGCTTGATGGCGGGCATTAACGCCGCCCGCAAATTGCAAAATAAACCGGCGCTGGTTTTAAAACGCAGCGATGCTTATATCGGCGTTCTTATCGACGACCTGGTGACGAAAGGTACGCACGAGCCGTACCGCATGATGACCAGCCGGGCGGAGTACCGCCTGCTGCTGCGGCAGGATAACGCAGATTTGCGTCTGACGGATATCGGCCGGGACGTGGGGCTGGTGGATGACAGCCGTTACGAGCAGTTTACGAAGAAGCGCAGCGCCCTGGAACGGCTGCTGCAATTTTTGAACACGCACCATGCAGCGCCCAGCGCCGCGGTAAACGCCAAGCTTGACGCCATGGGTGTGGCACCGCTGCGGACCGGGGTCAGCTACACGGAACTTTTACGGCGTAACGGTATGACTTACGGACGGCTGGCGGAGTTAGTTGAACTGCCGGAGGCCAGTAAGGTGGTAGCAGAACAGGCTGAGATTCATGCCAAGTACGAAGGCTATATCGTCAAACAGCAGCAGGCGGTGGAAAAAGCTTTGAAGCTGGAGAATAAAAAAATTCCGGCGGACTTTGATTATAAGAAACTCAAGGAACTTTCCGGCGAAGCCACGGAAAAACTGCTGCAGATTAAACCGGACAGCGTAGGCCAGGCGGCCCGCATCAGCGGCGTCAGCCCGGCGGATATCGGCGTGCTGCTTATTGCTTTGGCAGCCCGCAGCCGTCAGGAAGAAAATTCTTGAAGGCGGCACCAAGGACAGCGTAAATGTTGCGAATAAATGTGACAGAGAGCTACAGAAAAGTTACAGGAGGGTGGTGACGGGGATGAGCGAAAAAGTTTGCGTGCAGCCGGAGGTACCGGTGTTTACTAAAATTTTGGCAGAACGGGGTACGGCAGCAGGTTTTACATTTACAGAGATGCAGCTGCAACAGTTCAGCCGTTACTACGAGCTGCTCATCCTGGCCAATAATCAGTTTAACCTGACGGCGCTCACCAGCCCGGAAGACGTGGCGGTGAAACATATGATTGACAGCCTGCTGGCTTATGATGCTGCCATGCAGGATGGAAAAACGCTGCTGGACGTTGGCAGCGGTGCCGGTTTTCCGGGGCTGGTCTTAAAGATTTACCGTCCCGGTTTACGGGTGACTTTGCTGGACGCCCTGACCAAGCGCCTCACTTTTTTGAACAGCGTGATTCAGGAGCTGGGGCTTAAGGAAATCAACTGCGTCCACGCCCGGGCGGAGGATGCAGGGCACGCGCCTGGTTTGCGGGGCCGTTTTGATATTGTGACAGCCCGGGCCGTAGCCAGGCTTTCCGTGCTGGCTGAATATACTTTGCCCCTGGCAAAGGTAAACGGTTTGGTCATCGCCCTGAAAGGCAGCGCTTACCAGGAAGAACTGGACGAAGCCCGGGGCGCTTTAAAAATTTTAGGTGGTAAGGTTCTGCGGGCAGACCGGGTAGAGTTACCGGGTTTGGACGACGGACGTGCTATAATAAGGATAAAAAAGACAGGCAAGACGCCGGAGCAGTTTCCCCGTAAGGCTGGCGTCCCCGCAAAGAAACCCCTGACTTGAAGTGGAGGTAACAGAGATGGCAGATGACGGATTTACGGTGTTAGATATGGGGCAGGAACTGGAGTTGGCTAAAAAAGCCACGCCGGTGGAAGTGGTACATGTCCCGGTGGGGAAGATTGTTCCCAACCCGTACCAGCCCCGGAAAACTTTTGAAGAAGAAAGCTTATTGGATCTGGCTAGTTCCATCCGCCAGTACGGCGTTTTGCAGCCGCTTCTGGTGGCGCCCTACGAAAACGGCAATTATCTTTTGATTGCCGGCGAGCGACGTTTGCGGGCTTCGCAGATGGCGGGGCTGACGGAACTGCCGGTTATTATCAGTGAATATACCAGCCAGCAGATTGCGGAAGTGGCCATGATTGAGAATCTGCAGCGGGAAGACCTGCATTTTCTGGAAGAAGCGGAAGGTTACGAAAAATTACTGCGGGAATTCCATATGACGGAAGAAGTGATGGCGTCCCGGGTAGGCAAGAAGCAGAGTACGGTAGCTAATAAGCTGCGGCTTTTGAAACTGCCGTTAAGCGTGCGGACTTTTTTGCGGGACAACGATTTGACAGAGCGTCACGCCAGGGTACTGCTCAAGTTGCGCAGCGAAGAAGAACAACTTGGTGTTCTGGATACGGTAGTTAAGAAAAACTATAATGTCCGCCAGACGGAAGCGCTAGTGGAACGGATCCTGCATGGTACCGGCACGGTGCCGGAGAAAAAGAAACGTGTCGTCATCGTCAATGACGTGCGTATTTACTTGAACAGTATCAAGAAGATTGTGGGGTCTATCAAGGATGCAGGTATTCCCGTCAACACCCAGCAGGTGGTAGAGGGTGACGACGTGGTGGTGACCTTGCGGATTAAGAATACCAAAGGGTCAAAGGATAAACATAGTGTGAAGTTGTTCTAAAAATTAACTCCGGTGCGCAGCCGGAGTTTTTTATTGCCCGGGCAATGTTTCACGTGAAACATTTTTACGGAAAGGGTATGTTTGTGGCTAGAAATGTGGTACAATAAAAAGCAGAAAAACTAACACCAAGTCAGTGAAGGAGGAATCATCGTGGTAAAAGTAATCGCCATAGCCAACCAGAAAGGTGGCGTGGGCAAAACCACCACTACCGTCAACCTGGCTGCCTGCCTGGCAGGCATGGGCCGCAAGGTACTTATCGTGGACAGCGATCCCCAGGGAAATACGACCAGCGGTTTAGGTTTTGATAAAAGGGACATCAAAAAATGTATCTATGATACTTTGATTAACGATCAGCCAGCCAAAGATATTATCATCAAGACCCCTTACGAAAATTTATTCCTGCTGCCGGCCACGATCCAACTGGCCGGTGCCGAGATTGAACTGGTAAACCTGATGAGCAGGGAGACCAGGTTAAAGAGGACCCTGGACCGGGTTAAACATGACTACGATTATGTTCTCATCGACTGCCCGCCGTCCCTGGGTCTGCTTACCGTGAATGCCCTGACGGCTGCCAATTCCGTGATGATTCCTATTCAGTGCGAGTTCTACGCCCTGGAAGGTGTCAGCATGCTGATGAATACCATCCAGCTGGTACAGCGCAACCTGAATCCGGCTTTAAAACTGGAAGGCGTGCTCATGACCATGTTCGATGCCAGGACTAATTTATCCCTGGATGTGGTCAACGAAGTAAAGAAGTATTTTAACACGAAGATGTATAATACTATCATTCCCAGGAACGTGCGTTTAAGTGAAGCACCCAGTCACGGGCAGCCCATTATCGTCTATGATCCCAAGAGCAAGGGCGCCCTGGTGTACCAGGATTTGGCCAAGGAGGTTATCAGCGATGAGTAAGAATACTAAAAAAGCGCCGGCCAAGGCGAAAGCCGCCCGGGGTTTAGGGATGGGTCTGGGGGCCCTGATGGCTACCAGTGAAAGTGAATACCGTCAGACCAGGGACCCGCAGCCCGGCAGTGAGGAACCTACATCTATCAATATCAAGGAAATAGTTCCTAATCCGTATCAACCGCGGAAGGTTTTTGATAAAGAACTATTGGCAGAACTGGCCGCTTCTATTAAGGAACACGGTATCATTCAGCCGTTGATTGTGCGCAGGCAGGCCAAACATTACGAACTGGTGGCGGGGGAGCGCCGTTTACGCGCTGCTCAGTTAGCTAAGCTAACCGAAGTACCCGTGCTGCTGCGTACTTATTCTGACGAGCAGATGATGGAAATTGCCCTGGTAGAAAATATTCAGCGGCACAACCTGAATCCTATCGAAGAAGCGGAAGGCTTGAAGCAGTTAATGGAAGCTTGTCATCTGACCCAGGAACAGGCGGCCGAAAAAGTTGGCCGCAGCCGGGTGGCGGTGACTAATATGCTGAGGTTGTTGAATTTGCCCAAGTCTATCCAGGAAAATGTTTCACGTGAAACATTGACCATGGGCCAGGTGAAACCGCTCCTGACCCTGGATAAGGAAGCCGACCAGCTTAAGCTGGCGCGCGCCACGCTGGAAAATGGCTGGAGTTCCCGTTATGTGGAAAAGATTGCCCAGCTGTTAAAAGCTGGCAAACCTTTCAAATATTCCCAGAAGCTGGTTACCAGCCTGATGGATAAAAATAAGGATCAGCACAAGAGCCCTTCTGCAGCAACGGCTCTAAGTGCAGAGTACCAGTCGGTGGAAGACAATCTGGTCAACTATCTGGGGACCAGGGTGAAACTGATTCCGAAAAATGAGAAGCAGGGTAAGATTGAAATTACCTATACTTCGGTAGATGATTTGAACAGAATTTATGAATTGCTGCAGGGAACGGAAAAAACAACAGTGCCGGCCGGTTTTGGCAAGGCGCATAAGTTAACGGTGTGAGAATGACAGGTTTAGGAACAATTGTAAATGCGTTGGCCATTGTGGCTGGATGTACCGTGGGACTTTTTCTTAAGCGCGGTTTTCCCAAAAAATGGCAGGAGACAATCATGCAGGGTATTACCCTGTGCATCTTCGTCATCGGCTGCCAGATGGCTTTTCAGAGTAAAAATATTATCGTGGTCATTGTCAGCATTGCCATCGGTACAGTTATCGGTGAGATTCTGGACATTGACCGCAAGCTGCAGCAGTTTGGCAACTGGGTAGAAGTAAAGATGGTGGGGAAACGCAATACCGGTACGGCCGGCGCTATCGGCGAAGGCTTTATTGCCGCCAGCCTGATTTATTGTATCGGCGCCATGGCTATCCTGGGGAGTATTCAGGACGGACTGACCGGCGACCACCAGATCCTGTTTGCTAAGAGTACGCTGGATGGGATGACCGCTATTATCTTTACCGCTAACCTGGGCGTAGGAGTGGGTTTATCAGCAGTGAGTGTTCTTATTTATCAGGGTTTGATTACTATCCTGGCCTCTCATCTGCAAAGTTTTATGACTCCGGAGCTGATGGCGGAGATTACGGCTACCGGTGGTATCCTCATCATGGCTATTGCCGCTAATATGAGCAAAGTCATGCAGATTAGGATTGCCAATCAGATACCGGCGTTGGTAATCGTGGTAATTTTAGTGAAGTGCATTATGTGAGACGGCGGCGATTTTTGGTAAGAAGAGGATAGCTGCTCTCCTAAATTTGTACAAAGGGAACGGTTTTGTCTTATCAAGGGCCGCAAACCCAGTCAGGGAGCGGCTCAAAACGAAAAACGCACAGGACGCCCGTAGCGCAACGAAAAGGCCTGGGGCTATAGGACAGGTCCAAAATTTAAAAAACGACGCTCAGAAACGATTTCTGAGCGTTTTCGTTTTTTGAGGATATTTTTCTTCCATTATATAGGGGCTTCTTAAGACAAAAGGATGAGCTGGCTGGAAAATTTTGGGAGGAGGATGTAGCAGAAATCTTAAAATTTGTAAGCAGGGTAGATGAATGTCCGGATAATCCTAAAAAAGTGTAAAGAAAAGCGATATTTTTTCCTCTGGCCACTATGTCTAGTAAAAACCCCGCTTACTTGTCCAATGAAAAAAGAATTTTGTATTTTATTAAGATACAAAAAATAGGAATATGGAAAATATGTTACGCTTTTTGCATAAAAATTTTTTGAAACACAAAAAACATAAAAAAACGTTGACAAATGTGTGAAGAGAAACTTATAATAGGGCACAGATATAGTTGCCGGGGGATTGCTGGGGGTTCGCAGGGGCGATACCTTCAGGTTCGAGGGGACCTGAGAAATCCTTAAGAGCAACAACTTATTTTTTAAGAAGGGAAAGATGTAACATGAAAATGATGAAGAAACTCTCCAGCGTAGCACTTGCTGCTATGGTGCTGGCCGCTTTAACCGCAGGCTGCGGTGGCGGAGCTAAGAAAGATGCCGCCAAACCGGCGGGCAATGAAATCGTTGTAGGCGCCAGCTTCGAGCTGACCGGCAACGTCGCCAATTATGGTAAATCCACTTTAAGCGGACTCCAGATGGCAATTGACGAAACCAATAAAGCCGGCGGTGTAAATGGTAAAAAGATCCGCCTGGTACAAAGCGATAATAAATCTGAGCCGGCTGAATCCGGCAACGCGGTAACCAAGATTGTTACCCAGGATAAGGTAGTAGCCGTGGTTGGTCCTGCTACCAGCGGCTGCGTAGCTGCAGCAGAACCGGTTGTAACCGGCGCTAAGGTGCCCTTGATTGCTCCTTGTGCAACGGCTCCCGGCATCACCCTGAACAAAGATGGCAGCGTTAAACAATTTATTTTCCGCGCCTGCTTCATCGATCCGTTCCAGGGCCAGGTTATGGCAACCTTTGCGGACAAGACGCTGCATGTAAAGAAAGTTGCTATCCTGTTTGATTCTTCCAGCGATTATTCCAAAGGCTTAGCCGAAGTTTTCCAGAAGACCCTGGAAAAGAACGGTGGCCAGGTTGTAGCCAGGGAAGCTTTCTTAGCTAAAGATATTGACTTTAAGGCAGCCCTGACCAAGATTAAAGCTTCTAATCCGGAAGCACTGTACGTACCCGGTTACTACGAAGAAGTTTCCAAGATTGTTAAACAGGCTCGTGAAATTGGCCTGAACGTACCTATGATGGGTTCTGACGGTTGGGATAGCCCCAAGCTGGCAGAAATTGCCGGTCCCGCTGCTTTGAACAATTGCTACTTCTCCAGCGCCTTCAGTTCTGATGATAAAGATCCCGGCGTTCAGAAGTTCATCAAGACTTATAAAGATCTGAACAAGAAGGATCCCGATGTCTTTGCAATGCAGGGTTACAATGCAGGTTTAGTTCTGGTGAACGCGCTGAAGACAGCCGGCACCACTGACGGGACTAAGCTCGCCGCAGCTTTAGCAGCTACCAAGGATTTGTCCGTAGCCAGCGGCAAGTTTACCTATGATAAGAACCACAACCCGATTACGGGCGCTATCGTCATCGCTATGAAAGATGGCAAGCAGACCTTCAAAGAGAAGATCAACCTGTAATTCGGTAAGGTAGTTTTTCACCGGCCGGGGGGCCGGACAAGTCAAACCTGAAAGCCACACGTGAAGAAAAGATGCGGTACAGGCTGACAAGGGCCAATGAGGGATTTTAAATGCGGGCTGCAGGTGCGGCCCGCTTTAAAATAAATTTGTTTTAAGGTGGGGGGTTTATTATGAGAAAACTAAAAGTATTTGCTGTGATGGCAGCAGCCATGGCACTGACGATCGCTTTAGCCGGTTGCGGCGGCGGTAAGAAGGCCGACGGGGACACCGTCAAGATTGGTGGTAACCTGGAAATGACCGGCGGCAGCGCCAGTTACGGCGCCAGCGCCAAGAATGCCATCGAGCTGGCATTGAAACAAATCAATGCCAAGGGCGGCGTGAACGGGAAAAAGTTAGCGCTGGTAGTTGCGGATAACAAGTCCGAAGCTACTGAAGCAACTAACGCCATGCAAAAACTGATCAGCCAGGATAAGGTTGTCGCCGTTATCGGCCCGAACTTGTCCAGCGCAGCTATCGCGGCTACGGCAGTTAATGCCAGCGCCAAGATTGCAGCTATCACGCCTATGGGTACTAACCCGAACGTAACAGTTGATCCTGCCAACGGCAAGACCAAGCCCTATAACTACCGGACCTGTTTTATTGATCCGTTCCAGGGCACGGTTATGGCTAACTTTGCGACCAAGGAATTAAAGGCCAAGAAAGCCGCCATTATGGTGGATAACTCTTCTGATTACGCTAAAGGCTTAGCCCAGTTCTTCAAGGAAAACTTCGTGAAGAACGGCGGCCAGATCGTGGCTGAAGAATTCTATCTGCAAAAAGATACGGACTTCAAAGCAACTTTGACCAAGATTAAGGCAGCCAACCCCGATTTACTTTATATCCCCGGTTACTATCAGGAAGTCGGCATGATTGTTAAGCAGGGCCGTGAGATGGGCTTAACCATTCCTATGGCCGGCGGCGATGGCTGGGATAGCGCTAAGCTCCCCGAAATCGCAGGCAAGGCTTCTTTGAATAACACTTATTTCTCCAGCCTGTATTCTCCTGATGACGATTCCAAGCTGAACAAGGACTTCGTCGCTGAGTATCAGAAAGCTTACAACGCCCGTCCGGACGTGTTCGCTGCTCTGGCTTACGACAGTGCCCTGCTCTTGGCGAAGGCCATGGAAGATGCCAAATCTTTTGATCCGGCTAAGATTAACGAAGCTCTGGCCAAGGTCAACGGGTTCCAAGGCGTTTCCGGAACTGTAACCTTTAACGCGCAGCACAATCCTGTGAAGAGCGCCGTCATCATTGAACACAAGGATGGCAAACAGACCTTTAAGACGAAAATTAATCCCTGATTTGTTTTTAGAATAGGAACGGCGCGGCCAGACCGCGACCCCCGGTAAGCACCCCGGGTTATAATCCGTGCACCAGGCAGTGAAGCTGTGGTGTGCAAAATCACCACAGCTTTTTTTCTTTTTTTAATTAATGGAGGGTTTATTATGGATATGGGTTCACTCTTGCATCAATTTATCCAGCAGATGATTAACGGCATCTCACTGGGTAGTATTTATGCATTGATCGCCCTGGGCTATACCATGATTTATGGTATCATCAAGCTGATTAACTTCGCCCACGGTGATATTTATATGGTTGGCGCTTATTTAGGTTTCATCGCCACCACTTATTTAGGTTTTGGCTTTTTTGGGGCTATTATCTTCGCCATGGTAGGCGCAGGTTTAGCCGGTATCATCATTGAACGCGTGGCCTATAGGCCTATGCGTAACGCACCCCGTATTGCCATTTTGATCACGGCCATCGGCGTGTCGTTCTTTTTGGAATACACCATGATGCTGATTGCATCACCGCAACCCCGTACTTTCCCGGCGATTTTCGAAGCTACGGTCTACCATTTAGGACCCCTGGTAGTAAACAGCCAGCAGATTCTGATTCTGGTCAGCGCCTTAGTTTTGATGGTAGCCCTGACTTATATTGTTAACAAAACCAAAGCCGGCATGGCCATGCGTGCCGTGTCCTTTGATGCCGATGCAGCACAGCTGATGGGCATCAACGTGGACAAGACGATTTCCCTGACCTTCGCTCTGGGCAGCGCTCTGGCAGCAGCAGGCGGCGTGCTGGTTGGTATTTATTATAACTCTATCGATCCTTTGATGGGCATGATGCCCGGCATGAAGGCCTTCATTGCCGCCGTGCTCGGTGGTATCGGCATCATCCCCGGCGCCATGGCGGGCGGCCTGATCCTGGGCGTGGTCGAAGCCTTAGTCAGCGGCTTCATCAGTTCTACGTTCCGCGACGCAGCCAGCTTTGCGATTTTGATTCTGATCCTGCTCTATAAGCCTACGGGCTTGTTGGGCAAGAACGTGCGCGAGAAAGTGTAAGGTGACGAAGATGAATAAACAAAGAAAAAATGATTTACTCGCTCTCGGCGCCTGCGTTTTAATTTATGCGATTTTCGAAGGTTTAATCCAGTTAGAGGTCATCGGTCCTTTCTGGGAATTAAACATGGTGCTGATCTGCATCAATATTATTCTGGCCAGCAGCCTGAACATGATTAACGGTTACACCGGCCAGTTCTCTATCGGACATGCGGGCTTCCTCGCCGTAGGCGCATATGTGGGCGCCATCTTTACGGTAAAATTAGGCCTGCCGTTCCCGGTAGCTATTATCGCCGGCACCATCGCCGCCGGTTTCCTGGGTTTCCTGATTGGTTTGCCCACCCTGCGCTTAAACGGTGACTATCTGGCCATCGCTACCCTGGGCCTGGGCGAAATTATCCGTATCTGTATCCTGAATATTGATTATGTAGGCGGCGCTTCCGGTTTCATGGGTATTCCCCGTCTGACCAGCTTCACCAACATTTTCTGGATCATGATCGTTATCCTGTTCTTTATCAAGAACTTTAAGAACTCGGCCCACGGCCGTGCCTGCTTGGCCATTCGTGAAAACGAAATTGCCGCCGACACCATGGGCATCGATACTACCAAGTACAAAGTTATGGCCTTTACCCTGGGCGCCGCTTTTGCCGGCACTGCAGGCGTGATGTTCTCCCATTACTTTTACATCGCCCATCCGGCGTCCTTTACCTTCATGCGTTCTTTCGATATCCTGACCATGGTCGTGTTAGGCGGTCTGGGCAGCATGACCGGCAGTATTACCGGTGCTATCGTGCTGACCTTCATTTCTGCTTACCTGGCGGAATTCCCTGAATGGCGTATGATCGTGTACTCCGTCACCATGATCGTGTTGATGCTGCGCCGGCCGCAAGGCTTGTTCGGCAGCGCGGAACTGTCGGCGGAGATGTTCAAAGGTTTAACCAAACGGATTGGAGGTGTGAAGATTGGCAAATGAAAACACTGCCGCTGCTAATGCTGCGGCCTTACAGGAAGCTAACGCCACGGCGGCTAAGCGCCTGCTGGATTTAAAAGATGTTTCCATCGTCTTCGGCGGCCTGCGTGCCGTGTCCAACCTGAACATGCATATTGATGAAGGCGAACTGGTAGGACTGATTGGCCCTAACGGCGCCGGCAAAACTACGGCCTTTAACATGATTACCGGTGTGTACGAACCCACCGAGGGTCAGGTACATTTTGACGGTCAGCTGGTTAACGGCCACAAATCTTACCAGGTAACCCAGATGGGCATGGCCCGTACTTTCCAGAACATTCGTCTGTTCTCCGAGCTGTCCGTCCTGGACAACGTGAAGATTGCTTTTAATATGCACGTGAAATATAATCTGGCGGAAGCCGTAGTGCGTGACAAGCTGTATTTTCACGAAGAGGAATATGTAACTGAGAAGGCACTGGAGCTTTTGGAAATTTTCCATCTGGAAAAACATGCCAATGATATTGCCAAGAACCTGCCCTACGGCGAACAGCGCCGCCTGGAAATTGCCCGCGCCCTGGCTACCCAGCCCAAGCTTTTACTGCTGGATGAACCGGCGGCCGGCATGAATCCACAGGAGACCAAGGAACTGACCAATATGATTAAGTGGATCAGGAACCAGTTCAAGCTCAGCGTGCTGTTAATCGAACACGATATGAGCCTGGTCATGGGCGTGTGCGAACGTATTTACGTTTTGGAATACGGGTTCTGCATCGCCGAAGGTAAACCTGACGATATTAAGCATAACAAGCGCGTCATTGAGGCGTACTTGGGCGGGGAGGCATCCTAAATGTTAAAAGTAGATAATATTAACGTTTTCTATGGTGCCATTCACGCTATTAAAGGCATCAGCATCGACGTCAGCGACGGCGAGATTGTGACCCTGATAGGTTCCAACGGCGCCGGCAAGTCTACCACGCTGCGTACCATCAGCGGCCTGATGAAACCCAAGACCGGTACGATTAAGTTTGAAGATAAGGATATTACCGGCGTGTCCGCCCATAAGATCGTGGGTATGGGTTTGTGCCAGGTTCCCGAAGGCCGCCATGTGTTCTCTAACATGACGGTTATGGAAAATCTGCAGCTGGGCGCTTATCTGCGCAAAGATAAAGCAGGCATCAGCCAGGATCTGGAAGATGTTTTTAAAAAGTTCCCGCGATTGTTAGAGCGTAAGCTGCAGGTGGCCGGTACTCTTTCCGGCGGCGAGCAGCAGATGCTGGCCATGGGCCGCGCGCTGATGAGCCGTCCGCGCCTTCTGCTTCTGGACGAACCTTCCATGGGCTTAGCACCCTTGCTTGTTAAGGAAATTTTTAATATAATTAAAGAGATCAATGAGAGTGGCACCACCATTCTTTTGGTCGAGCAGAACGCCAAGATGGCGCTGGATATTGCCGACAAGGCGTACGTGCTGGAAACAGGGCGCATCACCCTGGCCGGTACGGCTAAAGAACTCCAGAACAGCGAAGCTGTACAAAAAGCTTATTTGGGTGGCTAAGAGAAAAAGGAGCGTGCACTATGTTAGTAAAAGATATTATGACGACCAACGTCATTACCATTAGCGAAGACAAGACCATGCTGGAAGCACAGGAACTTATGAAGAGTCAAAATATTCGCCGCGTCCCCGTGGTGGATGATATCAAGAGAGTCCTGGGCATTATCACCGACGGCGATGTGGGCCGTGCTTCTCCTTCTGAAGCCAGCACCCTGAGCCGTTACGAGGCAAACTATCTGCTGAGCCGTTTTAAGGTACGCGACGTGATGACCAAGGACGTGATCACCGTGCGTGGCAACAGCGGTCTGGAAGATATTGCCAGCCAGATGTATAAACACAAGATTAATTCTCTGCCGGTAGTAGACGATAAAGGCTGCTTGATCGGTATCGTCACCGATAGCGACCTGTTCCGTGCCATGGTTGAAATTTTTGGCCTGGACAAGAGCTGCACCCGTGTGACCATCGACTGCACCGATAAGATTGGCGTTATCGCCCAACTGGGTAAAATGTTTGCGGACCGGGGTATCAATATTATTTCCGTTAACTGCCTCCGTTCAGCAGATGACACGCATACCGAAGTTACCATTGCCGCTGATTTGAGCGCTTTCGGTATGGACGTGATTGAAGATATCCGGGAAGCCGGGTATAACGTTACCGATATCTCTACCGTTAAGGTTAATAAATAACCATGGGAAGCGGCGACGTCTTCAATGTGGGGGACGTGGTCAGGATGAAAAAAGCGCATCCCTGTGGGTCCAATACCTGGGAGATTACCCGTACCGGGATGGACTTTGGGCTGAAATGCCAGGGCTGCGGACATTTTGTGATGTTACCCCGCACTAAATTTTTAAAGGCGGTGAAGGAAGTTATCAGCCGCCAGGCTCAGTGAACCAATCCAAAAAGTTAGACCCTGTAGCTAAAAAAGCTACGGGGTCTATTTTTTATTTCCCAGGAAATAGGGGAGGAAGAAGTTTTCCTTTGTAACAGTCACTAATGGGACCGGGGGCAATCTGCACGCTCAATACTACAGAATGCTGTGTTCATGGTCTGCGTAGCTGCTCGCATGCTGTTCCCGGTCTTGCGACCGGGCCTTCATGCTCGCCACGCTTTGCAGACCTATGAACACGACGCATTCTTCCGATTCGCGTGGCGATTGTCCCCGGTCCCGTTAAGATTGCTGAGATAAAATTGTGACCTCATTATTTTAGAAATTAAAAATGACCCGTACTGAGTTTTTCCTCAGTACGGGTGAAAATTTTTTGGCTTATAATAAAAGTACAGTAGAGGTTTCCGGTAGGTATTTTAAGAGAAGGAGGGAAGGATTATGTTACGTAAAATTATCATAGTTGGTTTGGCAGTTGCTGTTTTAGCGGCACCAATTTTTGAGGTGACGGCGGGGCATGCCTGGGCGGCAACCAGCTACGGGAGTGGCAGTTCCAGTAGTAGTAGCAGTAGAGGGACGGCGCGTCCGTCTTATAAGGCCAGCCGTCCTCAAAGTTCCAGTTCTCGTTCCAGTTCCAGCAGTCTGGCGTCGGTAAGTGTGATGCAGGTCAACGAGAGCACCATGGAAAGCAAGATGACGAATAACTCCCGTTATGCTGTGTATGTAGGCACTGGAGCTCCTTATACCGAATATTGGACCACGGCTTCCACGGCAGATGACGCTGCCAAAGCTATTTTAAGCCGGGTACGGAACGGATATTTCCGCACCAGTAATGCACGGCTGTATAACAGCATGATGAGGATGGGAAGTTTTTCTGCTGTGAAAACTTATCCCAGCCATGGCAGTACGGTGTATTGTTTCCAGCATTGAGTTCTGATAACAGCCACTAAATATAAACAGGCCAGGTTCTTCTTGAAACAACAAAGACTGTTGTGAAAGAAGAACCTGGTCTTAGTATTTTTGTTGCATATGTTCTAAGAAAAGTTTGGCAGCAGGAGAGAAAATTTGGTATTTGCGCCACACAAAATACACATGAGCTTCCAGTTTAGGAAAGAGCGGTTTAAAACAGAGGGGACTTTCCGGACCGGTGCTGACTAATTTGTCCAGGGTCAGAGCGTAGCCCATGCCTTCCCGGACCATGAGCGCCGCATTGAAAATTAAGTTATAGGTAGCTACGATGTTTAGTTTTTCAAAACTTTGGTGCAGCCAAACATTATAAGGACTTTGGTTGCCTGCGGCCAAATCCTGTTCGCTGACCAGAAGCGGCAAGTTCTTAAGTTCTTCCCGGGTGATGTGATCATGGGTGGTGAGCAGGCTGTCTTTGCGCATTAAGAGTCCCCAGGTATCTACACCTGGCAGCGGCAGATAATTGTAAGTCCGTTTGTCAAAGGGATCCATGAGCACGCCAAAATCCAAGAGCCCTTTTTCCAGACGCAACTGTACATCAGCAGCATTGCCGCTGGACAGATGGTAACGTAAATTTTTGTAATCCTGTTGCAGATCTTTGGCGGTCTGAGCCAAAAAGCGCATGTTGTCCGATTCAGCGCAGCCGATATAGATATCGCCGCCGGCAAAAAGGTCCGGCGTTTTAATTTCTTGTTCCGCCTTATCCGCCAGGGAGAGAATTTCTTCCGCCCGCTGGCGAAAAAGGATGCCTTTATCTGTCAGGGTTACCTGGCGTTTGCCGCGGAGCAAAAGTTGCGTGCCCAGTTCGTTTTCCAGTTCGGTAAGCTGGCGCGACAAGGTAGGCTGGGTGACGTGTAAAATTTCCGTGGCCCGGGTGATACTCTGTTCTTTGGCTACGGCTAAAAAATAACGCAAGAGACGCAGTTCCATAGTAAAATCTCCTCAAAAAAGTTGTGTGCAGATAAGACCGTGATGGCAAACAGGGCGGTTAAACCGCATCCGAGTGCCGGTTACTTTTTATTCTAATTATAGCCTGAATTATTATGCTTAGCAAGCATGATAAGTTATGTAAGATAAGTATTTGCTATTTTAGGGCTGCCAACATACAATAAGGGCGAAAAAAGCAATAAAAAATTGCTGGATTTGTCAAAGTAATTATGCCAGAAAATTAACCAAAGAAATTTGTAAAAGAAATTTACAGTTGGGAAAACGAAAGGAACAGGAACGATGAAAAGATCTATTGTGAGTGTAGCTTTGCTAAGTTTATTTTTATTAATGACAGGTTGCGGCGGCGCAGCGGTCCAAAGTTCGGCAGCCAAACAGGCACCGGTTGCGGTAGCAGAAAAACCGGCGGCAACGGAAAAATATGCCACCCGTAAGTTAACCCAGGGGACCAAGGTCAACCTGATCGTGGGCAAAACCATTATCCCGGCTACTTTAAACGATACCAAGTCGGCCAAAGAATTAATCTCCCGCCTGCCCTACGAAGTAAAGCTGAACAAGTACAGTCACGATTACTGTGGCGTCATGGCCCAACCTTTGTCCTACGACAAAGCAGATGTACATAACGGCTGGCAGAACGGCGATATTGATTTTGCCACCGACGGCAATTATTTTACTATCCTGTATAAGGACGAAGACATCTCCAAGCAGTTTGGCTCCCAGGTGAACATGGGCGTAATCAACGCACCGCTTGCTGTGATGGACACGCTGCCTCAGGATATCACCATGCGGATTGAATTGGCAAAATAGAAACAGGCTGACTAAATAAAAAAATTGACAAAATAAAAACAGTCCGGGAAAATTCCCGGTAGTAGCGAAAAATATTTTTGCAGCCATATTTAAAAGTTAGTATGCAAGATGCAGAAAGGATTTAACATGCAGAAAAAATTTTTAGGAACGTTAATGATAGCAGTAATTTTAGCGGCAGGGATGCAGTTTGGTACTGCCGCCGCAGCAGGCAGGACAGCGGCAACTGCAAAAGTTGCTGCGCAGCCCCTGCAGACTTTAGCTATGAAGGGGGAAAAGAAAATGCAGGTAACCACGGCGTGGGATAAGGTATTCCCCCAGGATAGCCAGGTAGAACATAAGAAGGTTACTTTCCACAATCGTTACGGCATTACTTTGGTGGCAGATATGTATGCGCCCAAACATGCTACGGGCAAGCTGGCAGCCATCGCTGTCAGCGGACCTTTCGGCGCCGTGAAGGAACAGTCTTCCGGTTTGTACGCCCAGGAAATGGCTAAGCGGGGCTTTTTAACCATCGCCTTTGATCCCAGCTTTACCGGGGAAAGCGGCGGCACCCCCCGGGATGTAGCCTCACCGGATATTAACACCGAAGATTTTTCCGCGGCGGTAGATTTTCTTTCCACCCGGGACAACGTGGATGCAAGCCGCATCGGCATCATCGGTATCTGCGGCTGGGGCGGCATGGCCCTGAACGCAGCGGCCAGCGACACCCGCATCAAGGCTACGGTGACCAGCACCATGTACGATATGACCAGGGTTATGGCCAACGGTTATTTTGACAGCGTGGACGCCAACGGCCGCTACAAAGCCCGTGAGGAATTGAACGCCCAAAGGACCGCTGACTATAAGAACGGCACTTATGCCAAAGCCGGCGGCGTACCGGAGGTGCTCCCCAAGGATGCGCCTTTCTTTGTGAAAGATTACTATGATTATTACAAGACCAAACGCGGTTATCATCCCCGTTCCGTGAATTCCAACGCCGGTTGGAATAAGACTACGGCGCTGTCTTTCATGAACATGCCCATCCTCTCTTACGCCGGCGAGATTCGCAACGCCGTCCTGGTGATTCACGGGGAAAAGGCTCACTCCCGTTACTTTAGCGAGACCGCCTTTAAGAAATTAAAAGGCGATAACAAGGAACTTATGATTATTCCCGGCGCCGTGCACACGGACCTGTACGACAAGATGGATGTGATTCCCTTTGACAAGATGCAGGCGTTTTTTGATAAATACTTAAAATAAAAATGCGGATAAAACGGCGGCGTGTGGTAGCAGAAATTTGATGTCGCGCCGGCAGTTTTTTGCGGATAAAAGTTTTTACGATGGGAAAGGAGTAAGGCCATGTCTAAAATTTTATTGCTGATTCTGATGGTGAGTTTGCTTGTGGTGGGTGGCTGCGGCGGCAGCGCGTCAAAGACTACGGCGGCGCCCAATAAAGCTGCTGCGTCAAGCCAAACGGCAAATACGACGGCTACGGTAAATGCAGCTGGAAAAACTACTACTGGGGAGGCGCAGGGAACTATGCAGCTGGAAGTTAAAAATAACGGTCAGACTTTTAGGGTAGCATTAAACAAAAGTCAGGCGGCTCAGGATTTTTATAAGCAGCTGCCCCTTACCGTGGACGTAAAAAATTTCAGCGACAACGAAAAGATTTTTTATCCGCCGCAGAAATTAAAAACTCAGGACGCTGTGGTGGCTCACGCGACTAAAGGTACGCTGGCCTATTTTATTCCCTGGGGCAACCTGACCTTTTTCTACAAAGATTACGCGCCGGTCTCCGCAGATTTAATTGAGATCGGTAAAGTGGTAAGCGGCGATGCGGACCTGGAAAAGCTCAGCGGCAAATTGGAAATCACGGCGGCAAAATAAATTTTACCTGGCGTCCTGGTTGGGCTATAATAGTCTGGTACGAAAAAATTATTTAGTCTGACAGGAGACCGAGGTAATTTCATGAGTGAAACTAGTGTTAAGCCGATAGAGCAGGAACAACCGGGTTTATGGCAGGAACTGGCCACCCGGTCCTGCTTTTTTATCGGTGGTTTTGGCATCGCCAGCTGGGCGCCCCTGGTGCCGCTTTTTAAAACGCGGCTGGCGCTGAACGAAGGCGTGCTGGGACTTTTGCTTTTGTGCATCGGCGGCGGGGCTTTGATTACCATGCCGTTATCGGGACTAGCCGCAGCCAGATTTGGCTGCCGCAAAGTTTTGACGGTGGCCGCTTGTTTGTATGCCGGCTTTTTGCTGGCGCTGAGCCAGGTGCAGAGTTTCTGGCTGGCGGTCCCGGTCCTGCTCGCTTTTGGTGCGTCCATGGGGCTGGTGGATGTAACGGTGAATATCCAGGCCGTGCTGGTGGAAAAAGCGGCGGGCAAAAGACTGATGTCCGGCTTCCATGCTTTTTGGAGCGTGGGTTGTTTTATGGGTGCGGGGTTGTTTGCCGTGTGGTTAAAATTAGGACTTTCCCCGGAACAAGCTACCGGCGGCGCCGTTCTTTTGATTCTGCTTTTGCTAATTATTTTTAGCCGCCATCTGTTGCCTTACGGCGGCGCCCAAAAAGATACTTCTCTCTTTGCTGTTCCCCGGGGCATCGTCACTTATATCGGCATTATCTGCTGCCTGGGTTTTGTGGTGGAAGGCGCCATGTTAGATTGGAGCGGCGTTTTTTTGGCAGAGCTGAAAGGTGTGGATTTTTCCCTGGCAGGTACCGGTTTTGCTGTTTTTTCGGCGGCCATGCTCAGTATGCGTTTAACCGGTGACTGGCTGACACAAAAATTAGGCGGCCGCTTTGTAGTTTTGTACGGAACAGGCATAGCAGTAGCGGGTTTTGCGGTGCTTCTGTGCGCCCAAAATCTGCCGCTGCTGTACGCAGGCTTTTTTGCCATCGGCATCGGCTGCGCCAATATCGTGCCTGTTTTCTATTCCCTGCTGGGACGGCAAAAAGTGATGCCCATCAGCATGGCGGTGGCGGCGGTGAGTATCCTGGGGTATGTGGGTACTTTGATGGGTCCGGCGGTAATCGGTTTTATCGCACACCGGAGCAACCTCTACGTGTCCTTCGGCTTTTTAGCCGTGCTGCTGGTGGTCCTGATTTTAATCGCCCGCCATGTGTATAAAAAAGTGTTATAGTTCCGGACGGCCAGTCCGGTCGCCGGCATAAAAAAAGCCTTGGGTACTTTCAGTAAAAATTACTGAGCACCCGAGGCTTTTTAGTAGGTGTTAGCCAACAATTTATCCAGCTGGCCGTAAATTTGGAGCGCGTCGGTAACGTGATAGCGGTCCACGAAGATGTTGCCCATGGCGGCGGTGGTGACCAGGATATATTCCTGGCCGTGGATATTGGCAAAGCTGGCCAGGCACAGACCGGCATTGCTGGTGGCGCCGGTTTTGCCGCCCAAGATTTGTGCCGTGGGGGAAAGTTTGCCGGTGCCCAGTTCAGGCTTGTCTTTTAGCCGGGCTTGCTCCCGCAGTAAAAAGAACAGGCGTTCTTTGAGGAATAATCCCTGGGGATGTTCCGGCGTAGTCGTGGTCCGGTAATATTTAGTGGTCAGCATCTGGCGCAGGACCGGTAGGTTCAAGGCATAGTCCAAAAGTTTGGCCATGTCAGCGGCGGTGGTGTACTGTAATGGGTGATGCAGGCCGGTGGGATTCATGAAATGGGTGCTGGTCATACCCAGGGTCAGCGCCTTGGTGTTCATCAACTCCACAAAAGCGTTTTCACTGCCGGCAACCTGCCGGGCTAAAGTTAAAGAGGCATCGGCGCCGCTGGGCAGCAGCACGCCGTATAATAAATCACGCACGCTTACACTTTCTCCGGGTTTAAAACCGGCTACGGAAGCATGACGTTGTTCCAGAAATTTAAAAAAATCACCGGGTACGGCTACCCGTGCGTCCAAATCTGCCAGTTTATCTGTGACGATGACGGCGGTCATGATCTTGGTTAAGGAGGCGGGGTATACAGGCTGGTGCGCGTTTTCCTCCGCCAAAACCTGGCGACTGTGCCGGGCCATCACCAGGACACTGCGACTGTGGATGCCGCCTGCGGTTACAGAAGCCTGGCTGTTACTGATATCGCCAGCGGAAATGTTTGAATCTGTCATAGTTGCAGCCGGCGACGTTTCTTGCAAATTCAAAGCACCGCCTGCTAAAAGATTGTTCACATAAGCTCCAGTCACATCCTGATTAACCGCGGGCACAAAAAATTGGGCTCCGGCCAAAAAAGCCGGCAGACTTACAAGCGCCATCGTTATAACGGTGACGCGCAGCCATTTTTTATTTTTTAGTGGAGCTGTTAAATCAAAATTCATGAGGCGCCTCAAGTTTTTAAAAATGCTTTAGCCCTGTGTACATAAAATTGTATTTTCTATATTATAACCACTTTCAAAACTTTTAGCACGAACTAAAAATATGTAAGTGTGCGGACAAGACTTCCTCGCCCGTACACGAAACTTCTTGACATGGAGCAGGCTCCAGGGAATAAAATTATAATTAGAAGAAGTATCTTCGGAATATTAATGTCTGGAAGTAAAGGGGGTTTACTATGGGGAACCTGAAATATGCAGCGACTTTATCCTTAGTGATGCTGACCTTGTTAGGCGTAGGTTGTGGCGCTACTACGGCGGCAAAATCGACGGCGGCGCCGGCGCAGGGAACGGCAAAAACTACGGCGGGTACGGCTGTCAAGTTAGGTACGCCGCCTGGTTTTAAACCTTTGGCGGAACGTACGGGTGCTGTCAGCAAAGTTTATTTTACCAGGGATATCAGTGCTGCCGGCCTGAAAAAAATTTACTCCCGCATCAATCAGGATTTGAGCGGCAAGATTGCGGTGAAACTGCATACGGGTGAACCCCACGGTCCTAACATCCTGGACCGGGGTATGGTGAAAGATTTTCTGGCGGGGGTGCCGGGCAGCACTATCGTGGAGTGTAACGTGCTCTACAATAGTCCCAGGCGAACCACAGCCGGTCACCGGGAAACGTTAAAGACTAACGGCTGGACCTTCAGCCCGGTGGATATCATGGATGAGGACGGCGCTGTCATGCTGCCCATTAAGGGTGGCAAGCAGCTGCAGGAAGTCAGCGTGGGCAAGCACGAACTGAATTATGATTCCATGTTGGTGCTGACCCATTTTAAAGGGCATACCATGGGCGGATTCGGCGGTTCCATTAAGAATATCGGCATCGGCTGTGCCGACGGCAAAATCGGTAAGCTGATGGTACACGGCGAAGGCTGGCCCATGGGAGAATCTTTTATGGAACGTATGGTGGAATCAGCCAAAGGTACCGTGGATCATTTTGGTAAAAAGATTGCCTTCATCGATGTGATGAATAAGATGTCCGTGGACTGCGACTGCGCTGGCACTAGTGCCGAAAATCCTAAACTGAAGGACATCGGCATCCTGGGTTCCACGGATATCGTGGCGGTGGACCAGGCGGCCATCGACCTGGTGTACGGCGTCAGCGGTGAAGAAAGTCACGACCTGAAAGAGCGTATCGAAAGCCGTAAGGGTTTGCGCCAGCTGACGTACGGCAAAGAGTTGGGGCTGGGCAACGATAAGTATGAGCTGGTGGATCTGGATAAACAATAAACTTGAGATGATAAAAGACAGCCTCGTCAGAGGCTGCCTTTTTTGGTGTAAAACTTCAACTTTGTCTTGAGGAAGATAGGGGTGCCATTCCAATTTTAGAGTTTAGAATTGCCAACGGGCGCCGAGATTAATTTGCAGACCGCTGGTGAGCTGGCCTAAATTTTTGCTTAGTTCACCGTAGATAGTGGAGTTTTTACCTGTCTTTACCGTACCGCCAAGAGCAAGTTCGCACCAGTTGTGGGCTACATCTTCATTGTAAAGGATGCTGTTGGAACCATCGGCCGCCTTAATATGGACGCCGCCGCTAAAATCATGATAGTAGTTAGCTTTGCCATAGAGGTTGCCGCCTTTAAATTCCTTGCCGGCTACGATGCCTATCCGGGTAAGGGCTTTATTCTGAGCATCTACATGGGCGTTCATGTTGGTAGAAGTTACATAGTCGGCGCTCTGGATTCTGCCCAGAATCAGTTCCGCCTGCGGTTCTACATAGAAGCCGCGGCCTAACTGTTTACGCATACCGTATTCGCCGCTGATGCTATAGCCCCAGGTATGATAGTCTGCGCTGGCTTTATTGCCGCCTTCACTGACCAAGTCGTAATCATTGGCATACCGCCCGGCTCTCAGGACTACGTCATAATACTGACCGCCGCTTCTGATACCCGTCTGATACAGAGACAGCGTGGTCGAACTCAAATCACCGCTACCGATTTCGTAACTGCCGTCGCCTTTAATATGGGATACAGCCAGACCCCGGTAGGTATTTTCGTGGGTACCGATACTTTCTTTATCATAACCGGCCTGGAAGAGATTATATTTAACGCTGACATCATTATGCTCCAGTTTGCCGTGGTTGTACCGGGCCCACACGCCTGCTTCAGCAGGGCGGGTTCTTAATTCACCTAAACGTTTTTCCAGGTTATTCGTCTCACTCAGCCAAAGCTCTTGTAAGCCCAGACCGGCCTGAGCAATAGTTTTTACCGGACCGGTGCTGCTGCTGCCGTTATTAATTACCAGGGAGGTCAGATACCATTTGCCATCAGTGTCTTTAACAAGTGTAGGCGTATATTTGTACAGATTATATTCGCCATCCTTGCCTGTGAAAGTAAGGGTATCGGGTGCTGTGCTTACTACTTCCGCTTTACCCTTTAAGGTGCTGCCTTTGGCTAGTCCGGTGTTGGCCAGGTAGGGATCGTAAGCTACCTGGATATTTTCGGTGGTCGTAGCGACATCTGCGCCGACGACGCTGATTTTATCTGCTACGTTATGGGCCAGGTCGCTATTAATTTTGAAGGTACCGTTATTACCTGCTAACCGGCTGATGGTCAGAGACCTGCTGTCGGTAGACGGGTTACGGGTAGCATCATCCCAGGTCAGATCAACAATGCCGCCGTCGGCCAGGGTCAGCCTGGTGATGGAGTTGGCATCTACTACGTAATCTTTTGTAAAGGTAGCACTATCGTTCTTATCAAAGAAAGAACCATTCCGGTTATCGTAAACCGGTTTCCAGGTAGCGCCGTTGCCTACGACCAGATTGACGATACCGTCATTCAGTTCTTTGACATTGCCCTGTAGATAAGAAGCGGGCTGGTCCAGGGTCAGGTTAATCTGTGTACCGCTCTTGTCAGCCAGTACATCGCCTTCCAGCTTTACAACTTTACCCAGGGAACTGGTTCCGTCTGTGCCGGCATTAAGGGTACCGCCTTCGGCATACAGGCTTCCGGCTGCGAAAGAACTGCCGCTTACCCCGGAGGCCTTTGCAATAATAGTGACATCATCTTTCAGGTTAGTAGTACCGCCGAAGTTGGCAACGCCCGTAGCATCTGCGGAAGCATCACTGCTTCCGGCAGCGATGCTGGTTGCCTCGCTGGTAATAGTAAGGGGACCGTCTATATTCAAGACGGAGGCGCTCTTATTCCTGATACCCATAGCCAGGGCATAAGTGTTGTGAGCCGTACCATTGCCGCCGGTAGCGGTTGCATTGATAACGGTGGAGCCCTTGATGGACATGGTATCTAAATTGACAATACCATAAGCTTGACCATAGGCATCTTCCTGGGCGCTGCCGGAGCCGCTAATAGTACCGCCCCTGGCAACAACCGAGATGGTGTTGGTGGCACCGGTGTCCGTGGTGGAGAAGGTACCGGCGGAGTTGGTGATGCCGGCTGCACGGGCAAAAGCATATTTTGTACCGGTACCGCCATTTGCTTCCACGTTGGCGATGTCCACGGAAGTGGTAGTCATAGATGTCGTAGTGTCATTGGCAAGACCTACGGCGAGAGCCTGTGCTTCTAGACCTGCACCAGCCGTGGCTTTTATTTGCTCTACTGCCATTTTAGCGGCAGTAACGGTACCAGTGCTGTTGTATAGACCGTAAGCCTGGGCCCAGGCAGTAACGGCCTGGCTGCCTGCAACAGCAGCATCAGCGCTGCCGCCCGTAGCTTGTACGTTCAAGTTCAGCTGATCATTTATTGTCAGAGTATCACGGGTATGCAGACCGTAAGCCGTTGCTGAAACCTGTCCGGCAATACCGGTACTTTTACCACCGTTTGCAGTTACATTCAGAGAATTTGTACCGGAGGTAATAATAAGTGTACCATTGTTGGACAGACCGGCGGTTTCACTGGTGGCCTTTTCCTCAGCACTGCCGGCTGTACCGGTTACGGTCAGGTTTATGGCTTTTGCTTCTAAGGTACCCTTGTTGTTCAAGCCAATGGCGACGGCATTGGCGGTGGATTCACCGCTGCCAGCTTCTGCAGTTACGGTTCCCGCAATGGTGTCGGCAGTAATTTTGCCGGTAGTGTTTAAATTCTGCAAAGCATAGGCGGTGGCATCGGCTGTACTGTTGGGAATGGAGCCCGAGTTACCGCCATAAGCGGAAACATCTCCCATATTTATGTTGCCAAAGTTAAGCGTAACACCACTGGCAGCATTATAAATACCATAAGCTTCTGCGTGTGCCTCTAAACCGGTGTTGGCAGTAGCCTGGACTTTGGTAAATTCCAGATTACCGGTGATCAAATTTGAGCCCTGGTTATAGATACCGTAAGCCATGGCATAGGCTTCGCCCAGGGAGACATTGGCAGGAGCCTTGTTGCCACCGAATGCTTCCACATCCAGCGTGGTGGTTCCTATGATGGAAGTACTATTGTTATTTAACAAACCGAAAGCCGTACCGGTGAACGAATTATTGGTATTAGTGGCAGTAGAGATGCCGCCGGAAGCCATCACATAAATCTCGTTGGTGCCGGTGCCGTTTCCCATGGTCAGGGTAGCATCATCGCCGCTGTTTTTACCGGAAAGCAAACCGATAGCCGTGGCGGTAGCGCCGCTATCACTGGTGCCGCCCAAAGCCGCCGTTTTGACAGAAAAAGTATCGGTGATTACCGTACCGGTTTCGTTAGAAACGCCTGTAGCGGTAGCAGTTGCCAGAAAAGAGCTGTTGGCAATGCCTCCCTGAGCGCTGACAGATTCCAGGCTTAAAGCGCCGGTGGTCACGCTGCCGTTGTTCTGGTTAAGAATACCATAAGCCGAACCGTCAACGGAGACGCCGCGGCCACCTGTGGCCCTGGCCGTGCCGATAACCAGTTTGTCAGCCTTGACGGTGCCGCCGCCATTATAAATGCCGTAGGCGTCAGCTGTAGCGCTGCCGGCCAGATAAGATCCGCCGCTGGCGGGGGTGCCGCCTTCGGCAGTTGCATTGATATAGGTATCTCCTTTAAAGGTTACAACGTTATAGTTTTCGGCGCCATAAGCGCTGGCGCTTACATTGGTGCCGCCGCCACCACCTGTAGCCGTGGCCAGACCGCCCTTAGCGGTCACGTTGATAGTATTGGTTCCGGTGGCAGTGCCAAGCTCGATGTTGCTGACAGGGTTATCATTGCCGACAGTTACGCCCTGAGCTTTAGCTTTGGCGCTGGTGGTACTGGTCCCGCCCTGCGCGGTGACCGAGAGAATCGTGTTTCCTGTTACCACGCTGGTGGCCTGATCGCCTACGCCCATACCTATAGCCGTGGCATCGCCGCTGGTTCCGGTGGTTCCTGTTGCATCTACTTTGATAGCCAGAGGGCCAAAAATTGTTACGGCTCCGGCTGCCATGGAACCAGCACCGACGGCTTCTACTTTACCGGTAGTCTGGCTGCCATCATTACTCACGGTAACATTATAAAGGCCGCTGGTGGGATTCGTCACATATACGACTAAGGGAGTACCGGTGTTCTGGCCAATACCTATAAAGGCAGTTTCACCGCCGCCCACAACAAAAGATGAGTCCGCGCTGTCCTGTGTGACAGCAATCAGGTTATAGGGAGTGGCGCTGTCGCTCTGGTTGTTGCCGACTTTTACCATCTTGTTGCTTTGGATGGGTGCCGCACCGGCAATATTTGTCAAACCGCTTAACAGAGAAGCTGTGATAGCTAAAGTTAACCATTTATAATGATTCTTTTTCATCGACATGTTTTTCTCATCTCCTTGTAAAATTTCTAAACCGCGTTTAACGAGATCATCATTAGGGATGGAAATCACCTCTTTTCCTGTGCAGTTAATTTTAAGGTGCGGAGTTTGAGATTTGCATATAATGACGGGAAATTTAACAAGAGGTGTCAGGAATGACATCCTATCATTATATTTATAAGGCAAAAATATAAGGACTTAGCTACCTGTTTTGGGTAGGTGCCGAGGGAAATACTGCTTTAGAAGTAAAAAAATACACCTTTTCTTATATTTGGTCTATAATATAAATAAGATGACAAGCAAAGTCAGTTTATATTTTAGACGAGGAGGTTCGATTATGCGTACTTATGCAAAGAGCATACAGAGAAAAATTTTGGCGGCGGCCATCGTTGTAGCTATGGGAGTTTGTCTGGCACCGGCAGCACCTGCGGCAGCTTTTGGCTTGGGTGATTTGGGTACGGTGATTGCGGCAGGACAGGTTTATGCCCAACAAGAAAAAGCCTTAAACTATTTTGAAAACGAAGGACGCTTTAAATACATGGAACAGGTCAAGAAAACTTACGGCGTGAACAACGATTATACTGCCAACGCCATGCTGGATAATATCATGGGGCGGTTAAGCACTTCTATCGCCGCCGTGGATCCATCTATCAAGAAAAAGCCTTATAATTATTTTGTGAATAACGAAAAAAGCTTTAACGCTTTCTGTACCCTGGGCCATAATTTGAGCGTGAACATCGGCGCCTTTGACACCCTGGACTATAACGAACCGGAACTGGCGGTGGTCATTGCCCACGAACTGGGGCACGGCCAGAAAAATCATCCTATCGCCGGAGCCAGAAAATCCATGACCGTCGCTCTGGCGGGAGCAGTGCTGACCGGTGGTGCCAGCGGTATTGCCCAGGCAGGTACGGCCCTGGCCTTAAATATTGGTAAAGCCAAACTAATTACCAAACCCATGGAAGACCAGGCGGATGAGTTGGCGTTTACGTATTATACGGGGGCCGGATATAATATCGGCGCCGGCGCCGCGGTATGGGAACGCGTCATCGAAAAGTCTAAAGGCTCCAGTAATGCATCTTCTTTTGTGGGCGATATGTTTAACGATCATCCTACCAACGTGGCGCGGCTTAATAATTACAACAATAAGATTACGGAGTGGAGCGGCGATAAGGTTAAGGTAGATAGCAAGACCGGCGCTATCACCGTGAACGGTAAAGCCTTTTTTACTCCGGCAGCCTCCGGTAACCTGAGCGGCAAGGAGCGGGCTTATTTTGCGGCGGGTAACCTGGCGGCGGTGTACCATAACCATCACAACGGTGAACCGGTGACAGTGAGCGGGACCACCGTTTACGTAGGCCCCCAGGATATCGTGGATGCGGGGGACTATACCAGCGCCGCTAATCTGCAAGCCAGGTTGCAAAGCATCTTGTGAACAAATTTTTAGCCTGAGGTAACCCTGATAAAATTAAAGGCGCCGTTCCTGTTATTTTTACTGACAGGAGCGGCGCACTTGTTTTAATCCGGGTTATTATTTTGCCTGAAGCAGTTTAAGCAGGTTTTTTCATCCGCCTAAAGATGGATTTTGGCGGCTACCTACCTATATTCGGTAGCGTCAGCCGCCATTTTTTATTTTATATATAAACCAGAGATTGTTAGTTTTCCTAAAATTGCAAGTTCAAATTGAACACCTTTAACCAAATAATTTAAGCTGCAT
>CAXYYS010000011.1:0-55238 GCA_964293585.1 uncultured Acidaminococcales bacterium | reverse complement strand
ATTCAAAATAATACATATAACTACTAAAAAAAATTTGTACTTTGGTTTACGCTCTATAAATATACCACCCAAAAAACTTATTATGCTAGATACTAACATTATTATTGCACAATAAAAATTCCAGCTCATATAAAAAAAGTAGCTAGAAATTAATAACCAAATATAACGATATTTATTAGGTATAATAAAATATAGAAACGTAACTATAGGGAAAAAAAGTAAAAAACTATATGAATTGAATAGCATTTTTACATTGTACGATATATAAATATCATACTTATCCTTTCCTTTATTTATTAATCAATTCTTAATAACTATTTGAACTTTAAAATTTCTTCTAGATACTCTTTAAATTCCGTCCCCAAACCTTCCCTACGCAAAGCGTATTCCACAGTTGCTTCCAAGAAACCCAACTTGTCACCCACATCATAACGACGACCTTCAAAATTATAAGCATAAACAGGTTCACGGGCAGCCATAATTTTTAAAGCATCTGTCAACTGAATTTCGCCGCCTTTACCAGGTTCCAAATGGCTCAAGATTTCAAAAACATCAGGCGTAATAATATAACGTCCTAAAACAGCAAATCTACTCGGTGCTTCTTGCACAGATGGTTTTTCAATCATGTCAGTAACACGTAATAGTCTGGAAGAATTAGTTTTCATCCCTTTAACAATACCATAAGAGGAAACTTTTTCCTGTGGCACTTCCTGGCAACCTAAAACTGTACCACCAACCTCATTATAAACATCTATCATCTGCCGCAAAGCAGGATATTTTTCGTTATAAACTACATCATCACCTAAAAGTACAGCAAACGGTTCATCATCAATAAAAGATTTTGCACATAAAATTGCATCTCCCAAACCTCGCATATGCTTTTGACGAATATAGTGAATGTTAATCTCTGAAATGCTTTGAACAATCTTAAGCATTTCAGTCTTACCATTTTTCCTTAAATTTTCTTCTAATTCCGGTGTCGTATCAAAATGATCTTCAATAGCTCGTTTAGCATGTCCACTTATAATTAAAATTTCTTCAATACCACTATTCAATGCTTCTTCAACAATATATTGGATGGTTGGTTTATCTACTATTGGCAGCATCTCTTTAGGTGTCGCCTTAGTGGCCGGTAAAAACCTTGTACCGAAACCAGCTGCTGGAATTACTGCTTTACGAATTTTTTTCATAAATTACACCCTCCCCAATGCATCTTAAACTCGTATAAAACTAAACTTACAATATTATAAAATTCAAAATTAATTCTATTCCTTAAATCCTGTTTTTTGCATATATATAATTTATAAAAGTCATAATTTGTTTTTTATTCAAATATAAATATATCGAATAAACCGATATATAAAACATAACACCTTTAACTCCAGCAATATACCAGCTACAAATAATGAATAAAATAACAAACAATAAATCTGTCAAAATATCTTCATTAATATGCAAATTTAATAAATGGCATAACCAATACTCCGCCAATGTGCATCTAAATGCAAATATTATAACGATGCTAAAAACAATAAAACTTAAATTATGCAAAATCAAAATACCGACAAATGTCAACAAAAAGCTGAGAATAACGGCTAAAATATTAATTTTCATCATCATCGTTTCTTGCCTTAGACTTTTTAAATAAGTGTTAATAAGCAAAGAAACCTTACTTTCAAACAAGCAAATAGGAAAGAGTATTGCCATATACCTCAAGGCATCAGCATATCTTGGCAACCACAATGATAACATCTCTTTTAAAGGATAATATAAAATTAATAGTCCCAAAAAAACAATTGAAATCCCCTTTCTAAAGTTTAAATATAAAGGCCCAAGTCTTTCGATATCAATAGTTTTTAAAATTGGGAAAAATACAACACTAATTGCATTGATAAAAACCATTAAAAAATTAGAAATACTAAGCGTCAAAGAAATTTTCCCAAATGTCGCTATATCCCAAGCCTCAGAAATTCCATAACGAATAATACCTAATATTAACATGCTAGCTATATTAGCAAGCATTAACTTTGAGCCTACTCTAATATTTTCCGTTGCCTCTTCAAAAACTTTTTTTATAGCATAGAACTCTGGTCGTAGCAAATCTCTAATCATTATGGTTCCAAAACAAGATGCTAAAAATAAAGATATAATCTTGCAACTAATTAAATTATAATAATGATTAAAACCTAAAAATAGATTGAGTAAAACAAAAAAAATTAGAATAACTTGCTCAAATACCATAAGTCTTGCATAAGAATATATTCGGTTAGTAATTTGTAGAATAAAATTACAGCAATTATTAAAATTTGCAAAAACCATCGATATTGCTATAAACCCAATAATTTCTAACTTGACCTGAGTACATCCAAAGAAAGTAGAAGCTATATAAATTAATAGACCAAGTACTATTTGTAAAAAAATTATAGCATATATTTGACCTGCAAAAAGTTTTTTATCAAGTTGACAGAACTCTTTTCCAGCATATCTTAAATATATTCCATCTTCCCAACCAAAGTGTAGAAATCCAATGTATGAAAAGTAAAATAAGAATAATTGCCATAACCCATAATCATCAACTGACATAAACTTAGGTACAATAATAATCATTATTATAGAACCTAAAATCGATACAAAATTTCCAATTAATGAATATGAAATATTTTTTAATATTTTATGTTGATTCATTTAATTATTTCCTTTAAAAAATATAACTTAATTTTTATTAAGTTTTTTCATATTCACCATAAATATCGAAAACACTAATATAATACCTACTATCAAGCCCAGCATAGATCCTATAACTATGTACTTAATTCCTAATTCTATTTTTCCTGGAACTTTAAGTGGTTCTAAGTATTCATATTTATCAATAGTTTCCAATTCATAGTTTCCCATTGTTACAGATAAAGCATTCTTGACATACTGTTTATAGGCCCTTAAATAGCCATCCTTATTTTGTAGAATATAATCACTATCTTTAGCATCCTTGCTACTAAAATTAAATATTATTTCATAAATATCATTCCCAACATAAATCATATTTATATGACTATTAACCCAACCAAATTTTTGTTTATAATCTTTCTTGTACCAATCTTTACAAAATTTCTCATAATCAAAATCATTTTCAGTCGAATCAATAAATTTTTGCATATTACTCCACATATGAATAGTATACATTGTGGCATCTTTAATAGAATTACGATCTTTATAAGTTGTAATAGGAGGAGAAAATTTTATAACCTGTGTAAAAATCATTTCTCCAGTTTTTGGTGTAACTGGTGCTAAAACATTCTTTTCCAGGATTAGCATCCCTGCACAAATTATTACACATATAAAAATTATATACCATTTCTTTTTTAAACATATTAAAAATTCAAGATATCTTTCATTGTCCATTTTATTTCTCCTTTATCTCAATGTACTTGGGAATTGTATATAATTTATAAATAACAGCCATACTTATAATCATGTAAACGGTTGTTGTTGATGGAATACTTGTTAAAAAACGTTCTTCTCTGCATAATAAGAAAATAGGATAACAAAATGTGGAATATAAAATTAAATTAAAAGGATTAAATAATACACGTTTCAAATAATTATACCAAAATGAATATAAAAATCCTAAGATAAACATAATAGCTGCACAACCAACATATCCGTAATCTTCAATATATCTTCTCAACGCTGTATAAACGTTAGTTGTTATTCCGTCAAATTGTGTGAATTGATCTATATATCCATAATTAACTGGTAAATCAAACCCCATGCTTCGCAAATTATTATAAGGACCAACCAGTGTTAATTCTCCATAATATCTACTCTCAACTATTGTAATATTGTTAACGAATACATCAAATGCTGAAATGTTAGTTCCTGCATAATGTGCTAATACCCGTGTTGGATTCGTACCTAAAGCTATTTTACCGCTTACAAGACCTCCGGCATAAAATAATATGACAAACATAACAAAACAAATACCAAGTATATACAGTACCTTAATCATTGCTCTATTGTTAAATGAATATTGATATTGATATAAGAATATACTAGTGACTAGAAAGAATATAAATAAATATACTAAATCTTGTCTACCAGCCGTACAAACTATAATAGGTATGTAAATAATAACAGGGCCCAAAAACTTTATGCTATATCTTTTAGATAAAATCATATTATAAAGAAACGAAAATAAAGAAACATAAGCAATACATTTTGCGAGTGTATATCTATAATTATACCAACGACTAAAAGCTGCTTCACCATGCTGTAATTTATTTATTGCAGTACTTAAAATTTGGGAAAAATTAACATTATCTCCTTGTAGTTGTGCAACAGAAATTAGTTCTTTATAATTAAAATATAAAATTATTAATAAAAATAATACTATATACAAGATTATATTCCAAGTAACTTCAAAGGAATATATTCTACCAACATCATCATATCTGATATTATTACATCCATTAACAGCACGATGTCCTAAATATGTGCCTATAGTAAAAATTAAAATATTACCTATAATTATCAGGCAAGTATTTAAATGCATTGGAAGATCCCAAACATCAGTATATAATGCAGCGAGGAATACGCAAAGTAAAAAAGACGCATTTATAATAACACTGGGCTCTAATATATCACCATGCTCAGCGTAAAATGATATCATAAGTAATATAATTAAGACCAAAAATAAACCAAAAATCATAGTATCTCTTTCCTCTAAAATTATAGCAAAATTAAAATCTTACGCCTATAAAAATATATAAAATCTATCTTAAAAAAAGATAAATTATATCCTTCATTATAATCTTCTTTTCATGATTAATAATAGTATATCCACCATTAGTCAACATGTTCAAAATACCCCTTATTCCATTCTTAAGCTCTATTTTTTTTAAAGATTCTCGAAATAAATCTAAACGTATTTTCTGTTGAATCATATATTTCTGTTTCTCAGACAGCTTTTGAAAAAATTTATCATAAAATGCTTGTAGCTCTCCAGCCTCACGTTCATAATCAATTTTTTCTCTTGCTTGCCTATAATTTTTTAAAAAATTTGCACCATCACAAAATATTCGGCTCATGCCATGCTTAATAATACCAACTTCGTTATTTCCATGCATTCTATATTTTATCAGGCACTTATCGATGGCTATAATTTTCCCATATTGAGTTGCATTCAATGCTAGCCAGGCATCATGGAAAAAGTTTGCATAAAATGGTACGCTCAAGCTATATAATTTCTTGGATACTGCCATTGTCGCCCCTGTAACAATATTGCCCTGAATCATTTTATTAAAATAATTATCCATCTCATCTTTTGTGATATCTATTTCCATCTCATGCCATAAATCAAATCCTAACGAATTAAGATTTTGGTCAACTACTTCAGCATTGGTAAAAACTAACATACAATCATATTTTAAAAATTCTTTTGTAATAATTTCAATTTTATTTTTTCCCCAGACATCATCTTGATCGCTGGTAAAAATAATATCGCCAGCGGCCATACCCATAGCCTGTTCAAAATTTGCAGTAGCATTAATATTTTGCTCGTTTTTATGTACCTTGTAACTAATTCCACTTTTTCTTAAGATATTTTCAGCTATCATAATCGTATTATCATTCGAGCAATCATCGCTAACTATAATTTCATCCGGTGGTAATGTTTGTTGTATTATACTTTTTAGTTGTTCAGAAATGAATTTTTCACCATTATATGTACATACTACAACAGAAATCAATGTGTTCACCTTTTTCCCCTATACAAACTATAGAAGTATAGAACATTATATAAAAATTTATTTCGAACAGTCCAAATGAGACTTGCAATCTTATAAAAATATTCATCATTTAAAAATGCTCTAAGGACGCACAAAATTAATATTATAACTTTAGGTTGTGTGTCCTTATTTTTAAAAAGCAAACTATGTTTTAAATCCATTTTTACAGCAAAGGTATTAGGTATCTCGCTCATACAATCACATAGTTTCTCTAATTCATTTGCCCAAGGTGTACACATCATTTTTTTATAATAAAAATTTATAACATCGTATTGTGAACAACTCCAGGGCTTAAAATACCCAGAAAAATGCAATATACATTCTTGATATAACAATTCTTTCCTCACAGGTTTATTCAAATCTATGAAATAGTTAAATTTAGGAAGTAAGGGCAATATTCTCTTGCCTAATAATATATTTAATACATCTTGGTCAGCAAAAGCTAAATGTTTGTATTTTTTTAAAATACCTATACCATCTTCCAGTAAATTAATATCTGCCCGCACATTTTTACAATTTAGCAATATTATTCCAGCATTAAAGTATGTTTGTTCATCAAGCCCAAGTTCTTGATAATATCTTGTTTTAACCCATTTAGAAATCGTGTCCTCTTCATCTTTTACAGCTGCAATATAATAATTACTAATATCAATATTCCATAATTGCTCAATATTACAATTTACCAAAATATCAACATCAAGATATATTATTTTATCACACCTGCAAACACTAGGGATAAAAAGTCTAAAAAGTGTTCCTATTGTAATTTGATTCAATGAATGAAGCCCATATAATTCTTCAGGTATGTTTACGAGGTGAAACATGATATCATTTTGTTTGTATTGATGTGTCAATAATAATAGCTTTGTTTTATCATCGTCACGCAATGTATTGTCATGTAAAATATGAACACAAATTGGACTATTTGTATGCTCAAATACTGTAGATAGGGCTGTTCCTAAATATTTACTATATGTTCCATTTGGATCACAAACAGCAAACGCTATTTGAATTACATTATCCATCTATTATTCTAACCCCTTTATAATAGGCTCTTGATTTTATAAAATACTTCTTCCGGCATTAATGAGTTCAAACATTTTCTATCTGGACATGTATAATAAATATCTGTATCAAAACAATATTTGTATGGACAATCAGTTTTACATTCCAAAAAAATAGCTTTGGATGAAAATGCCCCGCACATTCTAGGATTTGTCGGACCAAAGATAGATATAGTTACTATACCTAATGCATCTGCAATATGCTGCATTCCTGTATCAACTCCAACAGATATATCACAAAGACTAACCAATGCCATACTCTCTATTATACTTGTTTTATTAACAAAGGTTTTAACATTAGGTTTACTCAAAACACTACCATATTCTTCAAGAAATATCTCCTCTAATTTACCACCTAATAAACAAATTTCACAATCTAATTCTGATAAAAGCCTTACTAACTCTACCATATATTTTTGGTCCCAGTCTTTTGTATAAACATAATCACCACGATAGTAATGTTTATCACCTCCACCTATATTAATCGCAATAATTTTTTTGTTTTTTGGAAAAACTGTTTTAAAATATGCTTGCTCACTTTGAGTAACATAAAGGTGTGGTTGATTATCATTAATATCACAGCAAATATTTTTAACTACATTAATATTCCTTTTAACAAAATGTATTTTATTATCTAAATCATGGAAATGCAAACCTTGGAATTGTTCTCCTAAACACCTTTTTACCCCTAATATTTTAAAAAGAATCTTCCCCTTTTTTAAAGGTGTCATTATAGCCAAAATACCATAATCAAAATGTTCTCGCCATAATTGCCATACAACCTTTAATGTATAGGCTTTCGGCCTATTTTTCAAACTAAGATAATAAAATTTGTTAATTTTAATCCCACTATGTTTAATAATGTCCTCATTAGGAGTATCATTAACAATCATTGCAATATAAGCTTCTGGATATGTTTCCCTAACAGCTTTTATTGCAGGTAACATGCACACACAGTCTCCCAAACCATGTTTCATTTCAATTAAAATTTTTACTGGTTTTACCATTGCTAATCCTCTCAAAATGAATTTCTATAAAAAGCCAATAATTTTTGACAATGGCCCTCAACAGTATCCAATACCAATTGTTGATCATAATATTTTTTTAATAAGTTACGATTATTGCTGAGCATTTCTATCTTGTTACAAAAATCATTGGTGTCACCCGCTTTAAATTTAAACTCAGCTGCAGATGATAATTCTGATGCTCCACCTCTATCACTTGCTAGAACCGGTATTCCCATCGCTTTAAGTTCCATTGCAACTTGTGGTAAATTATCTTCCCACATTACCGGAACAACTCCTAGTTGGACATCTTGCAAAATTGAATTAATATTATTATGTGTATAGCCATCATAATATTTAATTGAAGTAAATTTTGGCTTTAATTTCATTAAAGTAGCTAGTGCTTCATCATCTTCGTTATGGGCAGCAACTACAACTTTAATTCTTCTTGATAATTTATTATCCATATGCGCTAAAGAATTAAGAAAAAAATAAAAACCTTTATCATGTCGCATATAGCCAATATAGGCAACTGAAAATGGATCTTTATTAATATCAAATTTATTTGATAAACTTTGAGTTTTAGCAAAATTAGTACCAATATATAATACATGAAGCTTTGTTTTACTTATTCCCATATTGGCACAAATTTCCTTTACTCGTCTTGACACACACAAAATATTATCTATATATTTATTGATATATTCTATATTTTTATTTCTAAAACTATAAAAAAGTGAAGATTGGCAAGACTTCTTATCCTCTCCCACACATAAATTAATCTGTTGAGAATTATTTTCTTTTGTTCCTTTTTTAATTTTTTTATAGTAATTTTTTGCCTGCTTAGAAACTTTGGTTACTACTTCTAACAAATTTCTATCTTTAAAAAAAGTAATCATTTGATAATAGCGTTTAATTGACTTCCTTTTTGGCAAGATGCCTATACAATTTACACAATCATTACCATCATGAAAGTCTGTACAATTTTCTAAATCATTTTTCCATAAATTTACTTCTGGACAGAAGCAAAAATAGATATGTATGCTCAAAATAAACTTTGTGGTTGAAAATTCTTCCTTTAGTTCTAAAACAGGTAACGATATTCCCTCTAAACTATGAAAATGAATTACATCAAATGGTCCATATTTTAAGATAAAATTTTTAAATATAATTTTTAAAGTTTCATCTTTTAAATATGCCTCTGTATTATAAAAATCTGCCTTCGATGGAGCCATGATTGGTGAATTATATATTGAAAATTGTTTTAACAAAGGTTGATTAGATATATTTTTAATAAAACACTTATTATCTATAATTGAATAATCTACTCCTGAATTAAGCATATATACTTCATCATTATTAGACACTTGATACGGAATTATATTATTAAGATAAACTTTGACCCCGCCGCCCTTACGAAGATCATCATTAAATTGTGACCAATAATAGTGTAAAATTCGCATATATGCTTCCTATTTCCCTACGAACTTCCTTTTCAGGAAGTCCCCGCCTTTCTTCAGCCAGTTTATCTTTTCCATAAAAACAACCGATATTTCTTTATACTTAACATGATTCTTTTCTATCCATACATTCAAAAGACGTTCGGACAGAAATCCATACACCCTGGCTTCATACTTTGTATAATTACTAATATCAATTCGTTTTTCTAACTCAAATAAAACCCCAAATAAAAATTGGCAGTAAGTATCAAAAAGTTCCCATTTCATCACGAACATATTCAAGATATGCAGACGTTTTTGCTGCATTATTTTAGTAAAAGCTGCGCTGTACTCCGGATACTTTTCTGCGATTATTTTTTCACATTCATCAAGATCACGTTTATTATGGGCATGCTCATACTGACTGCGTACGGTTTCAATGTAATAATTACGTTTGTTAGGCAACAAACAATCATAATCTTGTAAAAGTTTTTCGTAATCGGCAGTACTCAAAATAGCCTGCTGCTTGGCGCTTAAGTTACGGTCATGCACCTTACCCGCAAAATAACGCCGGTAATGACATAAACCGATATAATCTGCATGCATATTTTTCCAGGCCCAGTAAATTCCAGTCAGTTCACAAAAATAAGGATTCATGCTGCTGATGTTATCACCGGTATTATCGCCAATGTATCCCAAATCCTGTTTACCTTCCCGTCCCACATGCAAAGGCAGATAACAAGGATCACTGGGCATCCAATATTTTTTATGGGCTGCTACCAAAATTTTTATATCCACTTAATAAGCACCTTTCTTACTTGCAACAACACTAAATGTCCTCCACAACAATACTACATCAAACCAGATATTCCAGTTGCGCACGTACCAAGTATCCATCTGCACACGCTCATCATAATCAATGTCACTACGGCCGCTGGTCTGCCACATCCCCGTAATCCCAGGGCGTACCATGTAATAATCTTGAATGTATTTACCATAACGGGGAACTTCATCGGTGATAATCGGCCGCGGCCCTACCAGGCTCATCTCGCCCTTCAGGACATTAAAAATTTGGGGCAATTCATCCAGACTGGTCTTCCGTAAAAAGGCGCCACTCTTGGTAATACGTGGATCATCTTTCAGCTTAAAATCTTTCTCCCATTCTGCCTTGGCTGCTGGATTGGTCTTTAATAATTGTTCAAGCTTTTTATCGGCATCCACACACATGCTGCGAAACTTGTAACATGAAAACAGCTTACCATCTTTCCCCACCCGCATATGTTTAAAAATGATGGGGCCCGGGGAATCTTTGTAAATCCACACAGCTATAAATAACAGTATCGGAGAAATACAAATTGTCCCTACCAAAGTTAAGCTAAAGTCAAAGACAAACTTTAAAACTTTATTATACCAGGATGCCAGGTTGTTACGGACTTTAAACAACACGATATGACCATCAATCAAACTTTCTGCATCAAAAGAAGCTAGCGGCATAGAACCCATATCGGGGATAAAGGAAATTTCTTTTACTAAGGGCTGCAGGCGGTAAATAAGCTGCTGTACTGCCGCACTTTCCAACCCCGGCGCCGTAATAATAACACTTTGCACGCCTGTTTCTGCAATTACTTTTTCTGCATCTGCAAATTTGCCCAAGTACTTATATTCTTGTGCAATTTTCGGTTCGGGCGTCTTGTCTTCCAAATACCCCACAAACTGACAATTAAGGCCCGTATCTTCCTGGAAATGTTTTAAGATCAGGGTTGCCGTCTTGCCCGCCCCCATAAATAACACCGGTTTGCTAAGGATATTGCCGGCGCCCAAAACTTTTTTCACCACATAGCGGCATAATACTACAAAGAAAAAAACCAGAATCCAGAAGAAAAAAGTGAATAAACGCGAAGTTGTCCCTGCAATATGGGCAGCATACATCATGACTACAATGGCCACGGTTGCATAAATATTAATCTTAAAGATACGGGCGATAATCCGCCAAAACTGCATCCGGCGAGTGTATAGAGAACCCATATGGAAAAAAATAATATAGGTTAGCGGACAGATAATAAAAAAACTAAGCCAAGAAATTTGCAACATTCCCCCATCAGGAATAAAGAAATTTCTCAGCTCAAAAGCAATCTTTTCGGCGCATAAAACCGCACAATAATCTACTACCATTAAAATAACTGGCAGCAAAAAACCGGAATATTTGTTTGTCAATCCCACCTGCACTTGTTCTGTTCGCAGTGGTACTTTCTCTTTAGTCATTGCGCTCTCCTGGTACCCTTCTCCTAGTACGGAGGGTTATTCAATTCTCAATCATAACCTACACTAATCTTAACAGTTAAGTTCTTGTAAATATCTTCTCACCGCATCCTGCCAGGACGGTAATTTCTTAAAACCGTTTTGCACCAGTTTCTCTTTACTCATGCGGCTGTTTAGCGGCCGTTTAGCTTTGGTTGGATACTCTGCAGTAGTAATATGGTTAACTTTGCAATTTATCTTAGCCTGTCTAAAAATCTCTTCTGTAAAATCAGCCCAGCTGCAGATACCTTCATTGGTAGCCTGGTAAGTCCCATATTTCTCAGTCATGATCATATCGCAGAGCAGCGGTGCTAAATCTGCCGTGTAAGTCGGGGAGCCAATCTGGTCTGCTACCACGTTCAGTTCCTGGCGTTCTTTTCCTAAACGTAGCATAGTTTTAATAAAGTTATTACCGTTCAAGCCAAAGACCCAGCTAATACGCACGATGAAATACTTTTTAAGGAGTTTACGTACCGCTTGCTCGCCTTCATATTTTGTTAACCCGTACACATTTTGTGCGCCTGGTTTATCGTCCACTTTATAAAATTTAGTACCATTGCCAGGGAAAACATAGTCCGTGCTGATATAAATCATCTTGGCGTCCAGCTCTTTACAAATCTTGGCTATGTTTTCCGGCCCCAAGGCGTTCACCTTGCGGCAGTTTTCTACATCATCTTCCGCTTTGTCCACCGCCGTATAAGCACTGCAATGAATCACCGCATCCGGATGATAAGCCATGATAAATTTATGTGCTGCTGCATAATCCGTAATGTCAAACTCTTTGCGATCCGCCCCCAGACAATCAATATATCTGGCCTTGAGTACCTTCATAACATCGTACCCTAATTGGCCGCCCACACCTGTCACTAATATTTTCATAATCTGTCACCATACATTTTCTTATAATAGTTCTGGTACTCACCATTGATGATATGTTCCCACCAGGGCTTGTTCTCCAGATACCACTGCACCGTTTCTTTAATGCCGTCTTCAAACTTAGTTTCCGGCAGCCAGCCCAGTTCGTTATGAATTTTGGTCGGATCAATAGCATAACGCCGGTCATGACCGGGACGATCCGTCACGAAATGAATCAGGCTTTCCGGTTTGCCCAGCTCTTTCAAAATAGTTTTCACCACATCAAGATTGCGGCGTTCGTTATGACCGCCAATATTATAAATCTCTCCGACTTTGCCCTGACGGATAATCAAATCGATGGCGTTGCAGTGATCGGCTACATACAGCCAGTCCCGCACGTTCTCGCCCTTGCCATACACCGGCAGGGGTTTATTATTTAAGGCATTAGCAATCATCAGGGGAATCAGCTTTTCCGGGAAATGGTAGGGGCCATAGTTATTAGAACACCGGGAAATGGTCACCGGCAACTTATAGGTCCTGTGATAAGCCAAAACCAATAAATCGGCGCTGGCTTTGCTGGCGCTGTAGGGACTGCTGGTATGCAGGGGCGTAGTTTCCGTAAAGAACAAATCCTTACGCTCTAAAGGCAGGTCGCCGTACACTTCGTCCGTACTTACCTGGTGGTAACGCTTGATGCCATATTTACGGCAAGCATCCAGCAGCACGCTGGTACCGATAATATTGGTGCGCAGGAACAGTTCCGGGTTCACGATGCTGCGATCCACATGGCTTTCCGCCGCAAAGTTCACAATCACGTCTGGGCGCTCTTTTTCCATCAGGTCGTAAACAAACTCCCGGTCCGCGATATCGCCCTTCACAAACTTAAACTTAGGATTCTTCATGACCGGTTTCAGCGTTTCCAGGTTGCCAGCATAAGTCAAGGCATCCAGGCAGATGATTTCATCTTCCGGATGTTTCTTCAGCATGATGTGAATGTAGTTGCCACCGATAAACCCGGCGCCACCGGTAACGATGATTTTCATAGGTATAAGGCTCCTTTAAATAAGTTTTTACTTATTTTTAATTTTAAATCTATATGTACCACGTTTCACCCGGTCAACAAGTTCCATTTTTTTCAAAATTGTTAATATCTGTGCTGCCCGATTAGTCTTTACTTTGTAAACTTCCTCTAAATCCTGTCTTGTCCAAGCAATATCTAATCCGTATATATTAAACATATTTATTGTGTTGATAATCATTTTACTTCGCGCAACTTTATGTAGTGTTTCTTGAGCGTATTGCACAAACTGCTCCTTTGCTTCCGATTCATTACCGGTTACAGTTCTTGTTGTATTAATTTTTGTAATATCTACCTTAGGTAAAGTTACGAAAAAAGAACTGGCTTCTGAATAAAAAGCAGGTTTTTTCGTCTCACTTTTATAAGCCGTCAAAATTCTACCAATGCCGCTCCCCTTGCGGTCCATCAAATGTAGTCTTCCAAAAACATCTGATATTACAGGATTCCTCCGCATAGATGGCACATGTGATAAATTCATATCTTGTATACGCCAGCCATTAACCATCCCTCCTGGCGAATATACTTCCAACCTATCATCATACATATCAATATGCACTTCTGATCCTAGAATTTGGTAATCTCTGTGAATCAGAGCATTAACTACAGCTTCCCTAACTGCCGCAACAGGATATTCCTCTATTTCTTCACGCCTAAGACCTTTTATGGTCCACCCCTTATGAGAATTATTAGTTATAAACATCACAGCATTTTGTAACAAACTAATCAGGCTACCCGCATACTCTTTATCATCAAGTGCATCCTGCTCAACACTACCCTTGGTTAATCCCTTCCACCTTGTACAAAATACACGTGACTGCCGTAATAATCCTTTATCCGCCAATAAGGCGCCAGCATTCGTTAAATACCCATTAGGCAATGCCAATCCAAAAGATATTAAATTTTTATTTCTATCAATAACTTCACCATCTTCTATTTCACAATTGGCTTCAAACAGCGTAAAACTTCCTTTAGTTATAAAAAATTGGCTTTGCAAAGCATCGAATGTTTTGCTGCTTCCGCTTAAAATCATGTTATTCAATTCGTGTACCGGCGCTATTATAGATTGGTCACCTTTTCTTACATAAGCAGTCCTTGTCCCTTCGTTTACATAATAATAAGGTGTAGTTAATCCTTTTTCTATATTAACAACAATAAATTTTTTTGCCACTTTCTTCTTCGCATTCCAAAGTATACTGAGCTACAGGTTGAATTTTAGCATTAATAAGCTCACTGATTTTAGTCCCTGCGCTTTCAGCATCCTTCAAACCTATCTTTTCCTTTGTTTTGCCAGAAATACCAAAAATCACAAACCCACCATCAGTATTAGCAAAAGCAGACACTGATTTTAACCAGCTTTTGGGCTTTTCTAATTCCAGTGATTCCTTAAAATCAATATGTGTACCTTCTATGGTTAAATATCTATCAATGGACACAGACACTCCTCCATTTTACAAATATGACCTTACCGATCGGTTATACCACAATTTTATATTTATAAAGGTTTTCCAAAGACTACATAATTCGTGTAGCTTTCCCTAGAAAACTACACCTTTGCTGTAGTCTTCTCCAGAGAAGACTACACAATTCATGTAGCTTTCTCCAGAGAAGACTACACAATTTATGTAGTCTTTTACCCAATAATAGCACTTTCTCTGTTATTACAAGATAACAACTATTAATATCTCTATTCTTTCAATATCTTACCCGCTGCCACTTTCTTCAAGTATTGGCCGTAAGGCGCCCTGCCGTAAGCTTTAGCGCTCTTTTCTAATTCTTTTTTATCTATCCAACCGTTGTTATAAGCTATTTCTTCCAAAGCGGCAATCTGGATGCCGGCTCGCATCTCTACCGCTTTCACAAACTCAGCCGCATCATGCAGGCTTTCTACTGTGCCTGTATCCAACCATGCATATCCACGACCTAAAGTGACTACGTTTAATTTCTCTTGTTCCAGATAGATACGGTTTAAATCCGTAATTTCCAGCTCACCCCGGGCCGAAGGTTTCAGAGCGTTAGCATACTCGCACACCTTAGCGTCGTAAAAATACAAACCCGTAACAGCATAGTTGGATTTGGGCTTATCTGGCTTTTCTTCAATACTAATGGCTTTACCTGTTTCATCGAACTCCACTATGCCAAAACGTTCAGGATCATCCACATAATAACCAAAAACCGTGGCTCCTCGCTTATTGGCTACCGCCGCTTGTAAATGTTTGGTCAGTCCGGCGCCATAAAAGATGTTATCGCCTAACACCATGGCACAGCAATCCCCGTTGATAAATTCTTCACCCAGGATAAAGGCCTGGGCCAGTCCATCCGGTGAAGGTTGCACCTTGTAACTTAAATGCAGGCCGTACCGGGACCCATCGCCTAGCAGACGCTCAAAGTTGGGCAGATCCGTAGGCGTAGAAATAATCAAAATATCCCTGATCCCCGCTAACATCAGCGTGGACAAAGGATAATAAATCATCGGTTTGTCGTAAATAGGCAAAAGTTGTTTAGACGTCACCATGGTCAGCGGGTATAAACGCGTACCGCTGCCACCTGCCAGGACGATACCCTTCATATGTAGGAAGCTCCTTCGCTCTCATTAAAAATTAGCTTACTTATATTCTTAAAAATCCAGCTTGTCCTCGATTTCTTTTAAGAACGGATTTTTCTCATCCTTGCCGGAAAGAATGGGCTTGTCCACACCCCATTTAACGCCAATCTCCGGATCGTTCCAGCGGATACCGCCGTCAGCCTGGGGAGCATAGTAGTTATCAGCTTTGTACATAAATTCCACATGGTCGGTTAAAGTCACAAAACCATGACCAAAACCACGAGGAATCAGTAGTTGTTTTTTATTCTCTTCGCTCAGTTCCACGCCTACCCATTGTTTGTAGGTCGGACTCTTTTTACGTAAATCCACGGCTACATCCAGCACCGCACCCCGGGTTACTCGTACCAGTTTGGCCTGGCACCATTCGCCATTTTGGAAATGGATACCCCGCAGTGTGCCCTTGATCGTGCTGGAAGAATGATTGTCCTGCACAAAATCATAATGCAGACCTGCCTCTTCCATCTTGCGCTTGTTCCAGCTCTCCATGAAAAAGCCCCGTTTATCGCCAAAAACCTCCGGCTCCAGGATGACGACGCCGTCCAGTTTGGTCTTAGTAACTTTCATTGTGCCACTTCCTAACAATTATTATTTATTAATTATACCACATCTATAAACAGTTGTCTGTAAGTTTTGGAACATAACAGCGTATAACTAGGCTTTTGTCTGAAAAATAAGTTTTATGTCTTAATATATATGCGTTTTATCTCGGCCTATATGTCTTGCACAATCCCATCCTGTCCAGACGGGCATCTTCCAGTGCCTTTAGTAGCACGCTGTTTTTTTGGATATCCCGCCCGGCCATCATCTTTAGCCGGGTCTTACTATGTGTTTGGTTCCATTCCAGACGGTAGGCCACCGGGAAAAAAGTTTTGAGGAAATAAAAATAGTTGCGTACCTGGTAATAGTAGCGCCAGTCTACAGCTGTAGTTTCAGTAATCGCCATCTCATCCGGATCATGCTGCACTTTTAGTTCCGGCAGGCATATTATCTGGCCCTGCTGAGAAAGTTTATAGCTGTAACCCAAATCTGTAGCGTAAATAAAATATGCCGGCTCTACATGGCCCAGGTCTTCTAAAACATCCGCTTTAATAATCAGTCCCACGGCGCTACACAGCTGCACCACAAAACTTTCCTGTTTATACTCTGCTTCTGGTACCGGTGCATGTTTAAAACTCCACAGCTTGGCCTGGTATCTTTGCCGGTGATTCAAGGCAAGTTTGCCTTTCTCATACACGCTACCGCTGATAGCAACCACGTTCTCAGGCAGCTTTTCGTCATTCAAAAATTTCTGCGCTTGGTCCAAGGCATCTGCTTCCGGGTAAGCATCATCCGGCGCCAGCCAGATCCACTCTGCCCCCAGGGCTAAAGCTTTTTTGCAGCCACTTACAAAACCGCCGGCGCTGCCCCTGTTGTCTTCAAAGGCCAGCACCACTTTTTTAGTAGCGCCCAGTTTTTCTTGCTCCCAAGCATCCAGGTAATTTTGCGCGGTTTCATCCATGCTGTTATTGTTGACCACGATTAAAAAATCCGGCAGCGTTGTTTGCTGGGCATAGGCCGCCAGGGCTTTTTGCAGCTTGTTAAAACGATTATACGTGACGATGACACAGGCTAACATTTTACAATCCCCATTTCTTCTAAATATTGTAAAGCGGCTTCTGTAGCTGCTGTTAAATACGCTCCCCTGATAACTTTTTCCTGCAGCACTTGCACATGTGCACATAATTTTGCATAGTCATCTGCTGTCGTTGCGGCCAGTAATGCTTCTATGTCTGCAAGACTGTCTACACAAAAACCTACTTGATATTTCTTGACCAGGCTGGCGACTGCCGCTTCTTTCCAAACGATAACCGGTATACCCGCCGCCAGATATAAAGAAAATTTATGCGGACTGTTATAACGCAGATATTCTCCCATGGCACCCTGGCAGGTGGTAATGCTGTCACCGTCCCAAACCAGGCCGAACCCTCCTGTAAGCAGTCCCGGTAATGTTTCCGGAGGGTAACTGCCGCAAAAATGTACCTGCGCCGGTAGGTATTGCCTCTTAGTTAAACCCTTGCCATATAAATTTAAGTCGTAATGAAACGATGTTGCCATAAAGGCCGGCAAGAATAAAGATTTGCCCAAATTACCGGCAAAAACTATCGCCTTTTGCCATTGTTTACCTGTTTGCGGCTTGCTGGTCAGATAATCAAATAACTGCAGCCTGATAAAATATGGTTTGGTTACGCCGCTGTCTTTGAGCTTTTTTTCCATGGCGGCATTATGCACAATCAGGACTACGGCCTTATTCAGTACTTCCAGTTCTCCGGTCCTGTGTCCCAAATCACGCAACTGGTCTACATCATGCACCAGATAAACCATCTTATTATGTGCAAACAGGGACGTAATCGCGCTTTTAATGCTTCCCTGGTTATAATCAGGGTACTGGGCAAAGATAACTTTATTCCGGCAGGCGTGCAAAGCTCTAAAACTTTTGATAAAATCCAGACGGCGCTGTAGATGGTAACCAAGGTTTTTCTTAGCCTCAGCCGTTCCCTGATTATCGTTGACATAATTAATCAGCCTTGGGAAATTAAAACTGGCCAAAATCTGATCGGCATCATTCCTGGCCTTGCTGCCGGCATGGAATTCCCTGCCATTATCTTCACTTAGTACCAGGCATTGCTGTAAAACTTCCTTCGTCACCATGAATAACTTAACTCCTGTTATTTGTAAAATTGTTTATTTAAACTTGGATCGACAGCGATGGTAATCTTCATAGGATGGCTAAGCAGTCCGTGGGCCAGCATGGTATGCGCCACTTTTTCGCCCATATGCACCTGTTGATGCGGCCAGTTATCCGCCGTGGCTCCCTTAGGCACCTTTAGTACCATCTCATGTTTTCCGGCCTGAGCTGCCTGTTGCACCTGCGTAATAAAATATCTGCTTACCTCCATGCATTCGTAAGGAGAGCGGTTATAAAAATTACTTTCGCTAAACGGAGAAAAACTATTCGTGCCAATGATGAGAAACATGAAAAAAATCAGTGGCAACATTTTACCTGCCAGGCTTGTCTGACGCAGTAAATACATGCCGGCATTAAAAGTCAGGAGCAGGGCAAAAAAGAACAGGCCAAACATGCTTTGGATACGTCCGGCATAAGCCGGCGTAGCCTTGGCGCACAACAGGGTTAAAAAGATAAAAACTAATAAGATGCTGCTGCTGTTCTCCAACATCTGCAGGCGATAATTTTCATCCACCGGCTCCCTCTTGTCCTTTTTGCAATAAACCCAGGCGGCTCCCACCAGGGAAACTACCATCAGGCCTACATAAGACCAGTCTATCTGCCGGGCCAGGGTTCCCAAAGCTGCCAGGGCCTCTGCCACCGGTAGATGCAGATAACTGTAATTTTTGCCCACGTTGACCGCATCGCCGCCGTTAGCTTCAAACAGTAGGGCCAGGAACCAGATCAGGATGATGGTTACATAAAATTGGTGTTGTTTACCTTTCTTAAAGCTTACTTCGCCTAACTTGACCATGCAGAACAAAACCAGGATGGCACTGGCAAACAAGTTAGAAAAAACCGCCAGATAAAGACCCAGGATGGCAATGCCTTTCTGCACATTATTCCAACTGTAAAAACGCTTGGGGAAATCCTGCACCGCCATAAAATATAACACCAGGGAAGCATTGAGCAGGGCGGGTAACAGGTAAAAATAATAACAGGTCAGATCCAGGGCAAAAAACATATAGACATTATTGGCATCCTGCGAACGGAACAAGCCAAAGTGAGCCAGGATAAAAAACAGGCTGACCACGACGGCCGTCACCGGTTCCACATGCCAAATGCTGCTGACAAACTTCTTAAAGGCCAGGTAATACATAACGACGGCTAACGCCATAATCACACCGCTGGTCACGGTAATCGCCAGCACATAGTCCCCCACCAGAGGCTTCACCAGGTACGCCGCCGCATAACCGGCCAGAGGCATCACTGTCTCCGGAAAAACACGGGCAGGATTCCAGCCGCCCCAGATAGGGAACGGTCGCCGGTATTCAGCGATATAACGCCAGTCATCCATATCAAAGAGCACTATAGGGTGGACGCCGATAAAAAATACGCATACTATGGCGAACACAGCGACAGCTGCCATTATGGACAAACAGATTTGCAATTTTGTTTTTATCACATTCTCATGCATAGCTAAACCTTCTTTATTTCAGCAAGTCCCAGAAAAGTTGTTCCCACTGATCCCAAACCATTTGGGGCCTATAAGCCTGCATGGTTGCTGCCGCCCGGGCGCCCATTTTAATTCGTAATTTTCTGTCTCTCATTAGTTTACTCAGTCCGGCAGCAAAAGCTGCCGCCCCGTCAGGGCACAAGATGCCATTCTCGCCGTTAACGATAAGTTCATTTACCGAATCCGCTCCGGCATAGCCTACCGCCGGCAAGCCCAGCGCCATGGCTTCTGCCTGGGACAGACAAAAGCCTTCGTAAGCCGAAGGGATAGCAAAGATATCCGCCTGCAAGAGTTTTTCGGTAATCTGGTCGGTTTCTCCACACAGGAACATCCTCTTTTCCAGCTTGTTACTGCTTATTATGTTCTGCAGCAAACGTAAATCTTCCTGATGACGTTCCCGGCCATAAATTTTTAAGTCCCACTCCGGATAGGTCGCGGCCAGAGAGGCAAAAGCCTGCAGCAGCAGATGCATTTGTTTCTGATGCGGTGATAATCTGCCCACGGCAATGACCGTATATCTCTTTTTAGGCACTGCCAGATCAACACGTCGCGGGTCTTCGACCTGTGCCACTGTATTCGGGATATACACAATTTTTCCGTGCAGATATTCTTGCGCCTTGGCGACATAACTGGGCATCAAAACCTGATGCACCGTCATCCTGTCTTCTTCTGCCAGCTGAAATTTATCCATCACTCCCAGTGTGACCGGGATAGCGTTATGAACCATGGCAATCCTGGGTATCTGCAATCCTAATCTATTGGCAACCAGGACCGCCTCATGCTCATATGTGACCAGCAAATCCGGTTTAACTTTGGCCCTGGTCAGGGCCAGTTCTAATTTTTTTGTAACTAAGGCCGCCCTATATAAGGCCTCAGTATTTTCACCCAGCTTGAAAGTTTTATTTATTTCCCGCCTGGTTTTTACATACCAGGGTAATTTAATCTGCCGGGACTGTAATTTTAACCATTGCACCTGCGGCTGTAAGGTAAAAAACGGCTGCGCTTTTTCATCATCATTAGTTACCAGACAAACCTGCCAACCGCGTTGCGTAAATTCGTTGGCCATGTTAGTCAAAACTTTTTCCGTACCGGCTCCGGCGGCTAAAGTTTCTGCGCCCAGGTATAACAAAAGTAAGGTAGCCATGATTATACCTCTTTTCTAACCGGTTCCTGTAACTTGCCTGCTGCGCCGCAGCAATAGCACACGGACCACTGCATCCAAAAGATGCGGTTGTAGAGTGCCAGGCCAAAAAAGTAATCCACCATGCCGTGACTGAGTGCCACGATCATCGCCATCAGCCCGGCCAGAACTATGTAATGATGCTCACCGCAGTTGCGATTTCTAAATAAGTACACCAGTTGATAGATTAGCAGTACCCAAAAGCCCAGACTGCCAATCAGCCCCGTCTCTGCCAGACGCTGCAGGATGGTATTGTGCGCATGTTCCAGTTCCGGTTCCCGTGCGTCTTTTAGCATATATTTATTTTTATAGTTGGCATTAAAATTATATAACCCCACGCCCCAAAGCTGGTTATCCTTAAACATGTTCCAGGCGCCCTGCCACACATAAAAACGGCCGCTTTCCTTAGCATGTACCTGTTGTTGGGCTGCTGCCACAGAATCTGTTTTCCCTTGCAGATAAAATAAGCGTTTGGCTAATTTATCATTTTGGACCACGACACCGCCCAGGAGAAGTAAGACCAGACCGCCCACGGCCAGATAACGCCAGCTTACTTTTTGGACAAGGACCAGCAGGATCAGCGCCACGGCTAAAGAAACCAGACCGCCACGGCTGCCGCTTAAACCCACCGCCGCCACACCCGCCAGCACAACCAGCAGTCCTGCGCACCGCACCAGCTTATGCTGCGTATACTTACAAATTCCCACCGCCGTCCAGGGTAACACTAAATTCAGAAACGCAGCAAACAGGTTATGGTTCATAAAGCCGCCATCCACAAACATTCTCTTGTGGGCCAGGTACAGCTGCAGACTGGCCCTGGCATCTATAAGAAGAACCAGCAGCCCTACAGTAAAGGCGCCGCACACCGCCTGATAAAAACTGCGCCGGTTATTAAAAAGCACCAGCAAAAACAGACAGGGCCGCCACCAGTGCACCTGACTCCGGGCGGCTTCCATACTTAACTGCGGATTGGTACCATGTATGGAGGACAAAAATAAACAGATAGCAAAAAATACCATCAGCCCTAATGGCTGCCACAATTTAAGCGACAGGATATCCGGCCGAACCCGCAAAAACTTCCAGCGATAAATTAAGGCGCCAAAACCTAAAATGGCGCCCGTCAGGAAGGTAGACACAGGCAGCCTGAAATAGCCTATGATAAGCAGAAAAACGCCTATGTTTTGTATCAGATAAGTTTTCTCCAGCTTGGTCATGCCTGTACCACCTGTAATTTTTTATAAGTTAGCCTTGTACCAGTCAATAGCTAATTTAATACCATCCTCAAAACTATATTCCGGGTTATAGCCTAAAAACTTTTTGGCTTTGCTGATATCAGCATTGGAGTGCCGTATATCGCCCTTCCGCGGCGGTCCAAAAATTGGTTTTATATCTTTTCCCAACACCTTGACCAGCACATTGTAGATATCAATCAGATACTCCCGGCCGCCGTAAGCGATGTTGTAGGCCTGGCCTGCAGCTTCTTTACCGGCCTGGCAGGCTTTTAAATTGGCTTCGAGGACATTATCAATATAGGTAAAGTCACGGCTTTGTTTGCCATCGCCGTTAATAGTAGGCGCCTGATCGGCCAGCAGCATCTTCAGGAACCTGGGGATAACAGCCGCATAAGCACCATTAGGATCCTGCCGTCTGCCAAAAACATTAAAATACCGCAGTCCGTAGGTATCCAGGTTATAGTACATGGTGTACTGCTTGGCATATTCTTCGCCCACCCGTTTGGTCACCGCATACGGGGAAAGCAGGTTGCCTTCCGTACCTTCGGTCTTAGGCAGATGGGGTTCATCACCGTACACGGAGGAACTGCTGGCGTATACAAACTTCTTTACCCCGCACTTGGTAGCAGCCTCCAGCATATTGACAATCCCGATCATATTATTATGTGCATAGAACAAAGGCATCTCAATGCTGCGCGGCACACTGCCCCAGGCAGCCTGGTGCAGAACATAGTCGCAGCCTACGCAGGCTCTGATACAAGTATCCAGATCCCGGATATCTCCGTTAATAAATTCGTAGCCCTTGCGCGGCAGCAGTTCTTCCACATTCTCCTTGCGACCGGTGGACAGGTTATCCAGGCAGCGCACCTTGTAACCCATATCCAGGATGGCCTCGCACAAGTTAGATCCAATAAAACCGGCGCCCCCTGTAACCAGAAACAAGGAACCTTTAGGAAACTTTAACTCTTTATAGCTCATCTTTTATAATCTCCAATACAAATAGCCGGCCTTTTGGAAAGCCTTTTTATCCAGGATGCCCTTCACGTCAATCAAAACTTTACGGCCCCGCTTGCCGTACATGGCTGCCAGTTTCTTGACATCCAGGGTCTTAAATTCATTATGCGCCACGGCGATGATGACCGCATCCAGGTTCTTAAACTTGCTTTCAGCCGTGAACTTAATCCCATACAGACGCTCCGCATCGCCGGCATCAGCCACCGGATCGTAAATCAACGGCTTAATCTCATATTCACCTAACTCGTTCACAATGTCAATGACCCGGGTATTACGCGTATCCGGGCAGTTATCTTTGAACGTAAAGCCCAGGATGCCAACTTTAGCACCTTCTACCGGAATCTTAGCTTTAATCAGAGTCTTGACCAGGTTCTCCGCCACATATTTGCCCATATCATCATTAATCCGGCGGCCGGCAAGGATCACCTGGCTGTGATAACCCATTTCTTCTGCCTTATAAGTCAAATAATAGGGATCGACCCCGATACAATGCCCGCCTACCAGACCCGGTGTGAATTTTAAAAAGTTCCATTTGGTACCTGCGGCTGCCAGTACAGCCTGGGTATCAATGCCCATCTTATTAAAGATAATGGACAGTTCGTTCATGAAGGCAATGTTAATATCGCGCTGGCTGTTTTCAATGACCTTGGCGGCTTCGGCGACCTTGATGTTTTCGGCGCGATGTACTCCGGCTTCCACTACCAGGCTGTAAACTTTGGCCACCGTGTTTAAGGTAGTTGCGTCCATGCCGCTGACAATCTTCTTGATATTTTTTAAACGGTGCTGCTTATCACCGGGATTAATACGTTCCGGAGAATAACCCACCTTAAAATCTTTACCGCACTTCAGTCCTGATTCTTGTTCCAGGATTGGCACACAGATATCTTCCGTCACACCCGGATACACCGTGGATTCATATACCACGATGCTGCCTTTGGTCAGATGTTTACCCAAAATCCTGCTGGCGCCTTCCACGGGAGTAAGATCCGGCGTATGGTCCGCATAAACCGGAGTAGGCACTGCTACGATATGGAACTTGGCCTGCTCTAATTTTTTTGGATCAGCGGTAAATTCCACCGTAGTCTCTTTAATTACTTTATTGCCAACCTCCTGGGTAGGATCGATGCCTTTTTTGTATAAAGCAATCTTCTCCTTGTTCAGGTCAAAGCCTACTACCTTAAGCTTTTTAGCAGCAAATTCTACTGCTATAGGCATACCCACATAACCTAACCCTACCAGGGATAACTTGGTTTTACCCTGTACCAAATCTGTGTACAAACTCATTCTGACCAGCTCCTTTTGTCAAACAATATCTATCACTAATCTTTTTTCTTTGAATATGCTATAATATTATATCATATTCAGCAATACTTTGCAGAGAGGTTCCTGACATGCGTACTTTTTTTGACGGCCCTTTTGAAAATAGTTTATATAGTGACCCTGCCTGGCAAGGTAAGAACGTGTTAATTGTTGTCCCCCACCAGGATGATGAACTCAACCTGGCCGGCGCTACCATCCGCGCCCTTTTAGATCATAAGATCAAAGTCCGGGTGTTATTTTGTACTAACAGCGACAGATTTGAACCGGGCAGCCTGCGCATACAGGAAGGTATTGCTTCCTGCCGGGCTTTAGGACTGCCGGATGAGGATATTATTTTTCTGGGCTATTGTAACACTTTCCGCTTACGCAAAGATTTGCATTTTTATAATGGCGCCAGCGATGATTTACTGGTTACCAGCACCCGCGGCCTGACGGAAACTTACTGTCTGCCCGAAAAACCGGAATTCTGTTTTCTTAAGCATCACGTCCACCACCAATACACACGGCGCAATTTTCGCGTCGACCTGCAAGAAGTGCTTTTAACCTACCGGCCCGCTGTCATTTTTGCCGTGGATTTTGACCGTCATCCCGACCATCGGGCGCTTTCTTTGCTCTTTGAAGAAGCTCTAGCCCGGATTTTACAACAACCCGGCAATACTTACAAGCCGGAAGTCTACAAGGGTTTTGCCTATAATGGCTCCTATCTGGGCAAGCGCGATTTTTATGATTTTTTGAACCTGGCCGGCGAAGTACAGGCCGAAGGTAGTTTTAGCAACAACCAGGCCTTTGACACGGATTATCCTCCTTATGACTGGGAGAACCGGATACGTTTGCCGCTGCCCCGGGAAACCCTCAGCCGTACTTTAAACGGTAATGCTCTTTATCCCTCTATCCGCGCTCATTTTTCCCAGGGCATGTTACATAACGCCAAGAGGGTTTTTAACAGTGACCAGGTTTTCTGGCGCCGGCGTACGGATTCTTTAAGTTACCAGGCCGCTGTTAGTGTTACCAGCGGTGCAGGTTGCTATCTACAGGACTTTAAACTGGCAGACTGCCCGAATATCTTAGCTTTACCGGCCCGGATTGAAGGCAGTACCTGGATTCCTGCCCCTGAAGACAGCAGCAGGCAAGCGCGTCTAACTTTAGCCCGGCCCCACACTGTAAGCCGTATTGTTATCTCCGGCAATGCTGATACCGCAAGTCAGGTGCTGGCCGGAAAAATCACTCTGAGTACCGGCTGGCAGCAGGAATTTGGCCCCTTAAAAAAAGGTGCCAAGGCGAATCTTTTTGATTTTCCCCCGCAGGATAACATCAGCTGGGTAGAGATAACTCTCACCCAAGTGCAGGGTACCGCTGCCGGTCTGACAGAAGTAGAAATTTATGAACAGCAGGCCGAGCCCACCCTTTTCCAGTATCTTAAGATCATGATTAATGATACTTTCGCATACGACTACTGGTTAAACTCTCCGGTTAAACAAGTGGACCTGCAGCTTTACACCCACGGCCCGGACGGCGTCAAAATTTACCGGCAGAATTTGCCGGCCGCCTATACCTGGCAGGCTGTTAATCAGAACGAAGATGATTACGAGCTCTGCGGTTCTACTTTGATTCCTGGCCGGCATTTCCACCAGGCGGTGCTTAAAGTCTGCGTAGCAGCCCATCCGGAAATTTATGATCAGATTGTCTTAAGAAAAGCTTCTGCCGTACAGCTGCTGGAACTTAAAGTAGCTCAGGCCATTGATGTAGCCTGGAACCGCCTTGAGCATGTCGTAAAACATAAATATTATAAGTGGTTTATTAAAGAAAAAAATTAGAAACAACAAGAGGTAGTGCGCAAGCACTACCTCTTCTTTATCTGCCAAACTTATTCTTTATTTGCCAAACTTTTGTTTTTGCTTAAAATCATCTGCCACCACGCTCAATTTACCAAACACCCAGTTGCAAGCGGGAATATGTTCTAAAAACCACCACTGAATCCTATGCTTAGCTGACAATTCCGGGGAACGGTGCTTGGCGCTTTCCCGCAAATAGTCCTGCACATCTGCCTGCTGCTCTACCGTTAAATAAGGCTGCGCCTTATCAAGCGACAGCAGACTAATGGCCGCTTGCTGCGCCCTGAGCCTGCTATAGGGCAGCGGTCCCTGTATCTGGTATTTTTCGCAGACCCGTTCATGTTCCCGCCAGGCCATAAACATACCATATTTGCGGCGGGTCTTGGCCCTGGTACTGGCAAAGCTGGCGTGTACCCTGTAACAATAATATGCCTGGGGCACGTAGTACAATTTATGGCTGCGGGCAAATACTTCCGCTCCTACAAACAAGTCCCCCAGCACGATATCCGGTGGAATTACCAGACCTGCAAAAAGTTTTTTGGCAAAAATTTTGTTGCACAGGAAATTAGGATGTTTATCCAGCAAAAACTCATCCCGTAACTTTTCAAAACTTTCCTCATTATTGATTTTTTGATGATGCGGCTTGCCGTGCTGCTCATCGTTATCATTAAAAGTCTGCCAATCGCAAATTACAATATCCGCCGCCTGTTCATCTACTGCTGTGGCTAAACCGCTCATCATGTTTAAGTCAATCCAGTCATCCGGATCCACGAACCCCACATACTCCCCGGAAGCTGCTTGTAAACCCACGTTTCTAGCCACCCCGTACCCGGCATTCTTTTGATGGATTAATGTAATACGCGGGTCTTTGGCCGCATATGCATCGCAAATTTCCGGACATTTGTCAGGAGAACCGTCATCGATGATAACAAATTCCAGGTTCTTATACGTCTGGTTTATCAGGCTATCAAGACATTTATGCAGGTAGGCTTCCGCCCCATACACACAGGTGATGATAGAAATTTTTGGCAACATGGTTTTTCCCCTTTCCTAAGTTTCTCTTCAGACTTGCACATTCTGTTTATTACCGCCGTGTAACAATTTTACTATGCCAAACGGTAACAAATAGCTTTGCAGCTTGAATCTGGTTCCCCTGTCCAGCGGCGCTGCTTCCAGATAATCGCGTAATTCTTGTTTATATAAGTGCTGTGTTTCCTTAAAAACCCGGACATCATCAGCCTTGGCCGCATATCTCAGCATGGCAAAAGCCGCCTTACCGATGTCCAGATAATATTTTTGTAAATCTGCAGGTGCAAGCGCAGCATCCTTAACCAAAGCATAGATTTTTTCCTGTGCTCCCAGGGAACTGGCAAAATAATCTTTGCCCTGGGACCGGTGCATGGCCGACTCCGGCTGTACCAGATAATGATAGCGCTTGGCAGGGTCATAAACGGCTTTTTGGGCTTGGGACAGTGCCTGTACATCAAAGAGGATATCTTCCGAAGCTTTGAAATTTTCATAATACCGTAAGTTCTTAATCAGTGCGGTCCGGAACATCGGGTTAGAACGCGAGCGGATAGCCCCAAAATCGTAGGCCAGCAGCTTAGGACCGGTCGCCATAACTATTTCCTGTACCGGCTGCGGTCCCAGAGGGTGTAACTGCTTTTCCTTTATCGTGCCTGAAAAGCCTACGTCGGCCTGGTTGGTTTCTAACAGTTGGAGCAGCGTGGTAAAAATATCTTTCTCGATCCAGTCATCCGCATCCACCGCTGTGCAAAATTCTCCCGCCGCCAGCTCTATGCCCCGGTTACGCGCGGCACTGACACCCCGGTTACGAGGTTGCCGCACATACTGGAACTGCGGCTGTGTTTTCAAAAAATCCCGGCAGATAATTTCCGTCTTATCCACGGAACAGTCATCAATGATGAAGGCCTCATAATCGTGACAGTCCTGCCCGGCAACAGCCTCTAACATGGTCCGGACAAATTTTTCACCATTATAAACCGGTATGATGACAGATAACTTGGGCATAACCTTCCCCCTGTTTAATTCTTGTTCTGTTTAATCATTATCCTGTTTAAGCCTGCGCAGGCTTACCTTGCAAGATTGCGGTAATAGTGGCAAGCAGCCTGGCCTGGCTATATTTTTTATTGGCGCCGCTTAATCCGGCCTCATAAATCGCAGCCTTAGCCTGGAAACTATTGATAAAAGTCTCCAGCTGTTGGGAGAAAGCCGCCACACTTTGGAGCTGCACGGCTTCGCCGATCTTAAATTCCTGTAAAATTTCCGGGTTCATTTCCGGTGACTGTAACACCGGTTTGTAATAGCCGATACCTGTGAATAACATGGCGCTGGGTTGATAGCGATAACGCTCCGCGCCGTAGGGTAAAAGCAGGATGTCGCAATCCATCAAAGCCTTTTGCCAGGCTAGGCCCAGCAAATTTTTATGGACAAAGATAATATTTTTTTGCGCCGCATATTTTGTGGCTAGACGCTCAAAATCCTCGCTGTCTTCCTTTGTGACCGTGGCTCCCTGTACCGTCAACTGTACCGGCTGCGTAAATCTGGCCATGGTAAAAGCCTGTAAAAAGAACTCCAGGTTCTTTTCCCGCCGGTACTGACCAAAAAAGCCCAGCCTTAACGGTTCATGCACTACGAATTCCGGTGTCACCGGTAAATCAAAGGGCACATAGACCGGGGCCAGGATAACATGGAAATTGGGACACTCCTTCAGCTCCGGGAACTCGGTTTGCAAACCCAGGGCCCCCAGATGTATATTCTTATACATTTTTAAACTGCGTACGCCCTCGACAAACCTTTGCCTGTCTGCCGGCATGATGCCATGAAACATAAACAGAACCGGGACGGTACTGTGTTTAATATCGCTCTTCTTGATACTCCGCATCACCCGCCAGCTATTCGTCGGCACAATGATGGCGTCGCACAAACCCGACTGTGCTTTCGCCGCCGCATCATCCAGCCAGGCGATCCGCCGTTTTTCTCTTTGCACGGACAGCCAGAGCTTTTTCAGACGTCCGGCTCCGGCATAACTCACTGCTTCCCCACCCCGTAAATAATCTACGGGAACATGATAATCAATTTTAAAGGGAAAGTTTTCCGGCACAAAAAAGCGGGGAGCATGGCCCTGCTTTTTCAATTCTTCGACCAGGATACGGTCAAATTCCACTTCATGCCCTGCCGGCATGACAATGGTCTCCAGGATGGCAATACGCATATCTTAGCCCTCTTTACCAACTCAAACTCTGCTGCACTTCTTACTTCTTTTCAAAAGCGGATGGTTCAGGAAACAATTGCTCATAAAAATCTTGCATGTCCTTCTTATCCTGCAAATTACATTTGGCATCCGCATTCACGCAAAAAGTATCCGGCTCGAACCGTAAAATCTGATGGCGCGTCTTGGCATTTTCCGAGCCGCAGTAACATTTAAGTTCTTTATGTTTGTCATGATGTATATGTTTTTCCCAAAATCCCGGCTTCTCCACGATTTCCAGGTCTGCCTTACCACTATACACCATATCCAGGCCAAAAATAGACCTGGTGATACAATCTTTCGAGCGAAACCTTTCCTTATCTGCCACGGCAAAGGCATCCCGGTATTTCTCCAGCACTTCGCTAAACAAAGTTTTGGTGTAACCGTCAATGGTATGAGGGGAAACATAGAATTCATGTTTCCCGTATTTTTGGAATAACAATTTCCAGACATTCAGATTAGTCTGCATCCAGGTTGCTACCTGCGCAAATTTAGCTTGAAAGTCTTGTTCATCTTTGACTTCCCGGAATCTTTCGTAATGGGTCATACGTACCCGAGGCTTGTTTCCCTTAAAGAAAAAGGCAGGAGATAACGGCTTATTTATAAAGATATCATCATTCGCATAGATAAATTTTTCCGATAGCCCAGGTATCTTATGCAGATAACGTTCAATAACCGTGGATGCAAAAGTAGGGATCAAGTCTGCCGGTAAGATTTGGGTATGGTCCACTACGGTAACTTTAGGATTAGTTTGGTCTAACCATTTGGGTACTTGTCTATCTGTCACAATATAGATATGATGAACCCAGGAAAGATTTTTCTCCAGGGACCGTAAGGAATATTTCAACTCATTGTTATCCCAGAAACGTAAATCACCTATATCATCGTTTTGTTCCCTATTTGCCAAATATTTATTTTTCCGGGCCTTAAACTCCGGGTCACTGCCGTCACACCAGCAATAAACTATATCTATCGGTTCACGAATGTCTGCCATGTTGCCTCCTCGTATCTGTATTTAGATTTATAGTTTTCCATTAGATTTATACAAATAGTAAAGTCGTACGTATTTGGTCATGGTATAGAAGAAATGGTTCAGGGAAAAGATTAACCCTAACTTGCCATCCAAAAACCCCAGGTTTAAAAAATAAATTTTAAAGAAGGCCCAACACGGTCTTCCTAAAACATCCAGGAAAAAATTACACCGTTTACCTTCCTGGTAATATTTTTCGGCCGCCAGCTTGGTGTAATTATTAAACTTTCCAAAATACTGGTTCCAGTTATCATAGGTATAATGGTACATCAGGTTTTTTAGCTTTTTATTGGGATACGGTGTAACAATTTTGGGATGTACCAGTCCCGTCACATAACTATCTTTGGCCGGGAACAATCTGTCCACAAAATCCGGCCGCAGGATTCCGTGGGTCGCCTTATTATGGTGAAACTTGTTCTCACGTTCAATCCAATAAGCCACCTGCTCATCTTTGGCCACCGCCTCCTTAATTTCTTCGGCCAGCGGCGCGCTTATCCGCTCATCCGCATCTAAAAATAAAACCCAGGGATTGGCAGCCTGCCGGATGGCAAAAGTCTGCTGCCCGCCCCAGTCACCATTCATGGCATGCGGGATGACCCTGGCGCCTAAACTTTCAGCCAGTTCTTTGGTCTTGTCCGTACTTCCGTCATCAATGACCAGGATCTCGTCGGCAAATTTGACACTGTTAATGCAATCTGTCAAATTCTGTTCTTCATTTTTAGCCAGGATTAATACCGTCAATTTGGGCACGGTCATAAGCTCCTTTAATAATCTATACTTAGTTATTTATTATAACATGTTTTCCCTGGATAAGACAGCTCAACCGGATAAATTTGTCAGCGACGCCTATCTGGGATATAATTAAAGCATTAATTTAGAAAGGAACCGTCATGAACAAACACTCCCGGCTTTTAACTTTTGGTATACTTGCCTTGCTCGTCTATGTGGGCCTCTATGGTTTCTACCTGTTGACCAGCGTAGGTATTCCCGATAAAACTTTTTATTTACAGATGCGGCGTTATGTTCCCTGTGCCCTGGCTGTGACCATCGCCATCTTCCTGTGGCATAAGGCCGGGTTATCGACCCGTAAACTGGTACCACATGCCCTGGTTGCCTGTGCCTGGATCCTGGTTTACCCCCTCTGTAACTGGATTACTTTTCATCTTAACACCAACTTTATTGACAATCCTTTTGATATTGCTTTCGGCGCGTATGTTTTTACTTGCACCGTCTGCTTCCGCCTGGTGCTCTGCCAGTACTGCAACAATGCCATCCAACAGAAATCCGATGCTTTTTTGCTGGGATTGGTGCACACCTTGCTTTTAATTATCCCCGTTGCCCAAATCATTTATTTTTTTAATTACCATGCACCTTTAACCGAAGCCGGAGCCATGGCTGTGCTGCAGACTAACCCCAATGAAGCCCGGGAATTTATCCTGCAAAACTTTGGCTTAACCGGCATACTTTCCTTTAGTTTATTTTGGCTGCTTATCTTCTATGCTTTCTATAAATTAAATTTTCTGCGGCAGCCGCATCTGCGGCTTGCGCCTAAGTTTACACTCGCCCTCCTGTTGATCAGCCTTGTAACCGGCTACTACTGCCACCACATCTTTGAAGACACCGGCGTCATGAATAAATATTTAAACGCTAAAAATTATTTTGAACTATCGGCAAAATTTAATGATTATCACCAGAAAAATTTTGAGCAGCTCCAGGTAACCAAACCTGCTAAAACTTTTTCGAAACCTGCCACCATCATCATGGTGATTGGTGAATCCGCCACCCGTTATTACATGAGCGCCTATGGTTACTCTGAACGTGACACTACTCCCTGGCTGCGGGAAATGTCTGCCTCTAATCCTGATTTTATCCTCTTCCAGCATGCCTATAGCAGCTGGGGCCAGACTGTGCCCGCCCTGGAACGAGCGTTAACCGAAAAAAATCAGTACAACGATAAAGAATTTAACAACTCGATAACCGTCCTGGACCTGGCTAAGAAGGCCGGTTATACCACGTATTGGTTTAGCGGTCAGGGAACCATGGGCGGCGCCGATACTCCTATCACCCTGGTAGCCAAGACCGCCGACCATGATGCTTTTCTGGAAGACACGCTTGCTAATACCAAAGCCATGAAATATGACGGCGACCTGCTGAATTATCTCAAAGACGTGGATCCTACCCAGAATAATTTTATTATCCTGCACATCATGGGCAGCCACGATAACTACATTAATCGTTATCCCCCGGAATTTACAAAGTGGGGCACGCCCAACGTTTATGAACCCATCCTGGATTATGATAATTCCCTGGCTTACACCGACCAATTCTTAAAAGATGTTTATAATTACGGTAAAGAACATTTAAACTTGCAGGCTTTCTTGTATTTTTCCGACCATGGTACCGATCCCCGGTATAAGCGCCATCCGGATAATTCTTCGTTTATCAGCCTGCGTATCCCTATGTTCCTGTATCTGGCGCCGGAATACCGTCAGCTTTACCCGGCTACCGCAGCAACTTTCCGTAGTCATGCTGACAGTTACTTTACCAATGACCTGATGTATGAAGCTGTGGCCGGTATCCTAAACCTTAAATCTGACCATTACGACGAGTCTAACAGTCTGGCCAGTCCCACCTACAAATATACCCGGGACACTTTAACCACCAAATTGGGAAAGGTAAAGTTAAGCGCCGATAAAGATGAACCCTAATTTAAAAGTGCGACCTGCATCCTAAATTTTAACGCCGGCAGAAATACTCTACCGGCGTTTTTATTACCTGCAAGGATTAAATTTACCGGCCAAAAGCAAGTATCATGTTTACGGCCGAAATTTTGTAACTAAAGCAGGCGCTATGTTTACTTGTCAAAATTTTGCAGCCAATGTTCAAAACTATAGGTTGCCACCACTTCCTGTGCCCAGGCCGCTGGCGGTTCTTCCTTTAAGAACGTAGCCAATGTCCGTTGATCCTGTCCCAGGATAAAAATATTACGGGGATCATAAAAGGCACAGCTTTTCAGATAAGCGTTATTAGTCACCAGTTTTTTATTAAAAAACATGGCTTCCACCGTTCTTAAGGTAAATCCCTGTTGATTCTCCTGCATCAGTTCCAGCAGACAGTGCGTATTTTTGTTATATTTAAGCACTTCTAAATAGGATAAATGTTCCTGGTGTAATAATTTTTGCTGCGCCGGTGTATACTGACCATGCCTTTCCGGTACTATGTAAAAGACCGGTTTCAAGCCCATGTGAGTAACTTCTCCTTGAATTTTTTCCAGCAGGGAAATCCGGCCTTTATCCTTACCCACAAAAAAGACATCCGAAGCATAGGCGTCATCTACCGTCTGCTTTACTGCCTCCCGCAGATAGAACTGGTGATTGTGGCGCAGTCCGTATTTTTTGCAATCTTCCTTATCAAAAGACCAGATTTCACATTTTTTACGGGCTTCTTTACTGACATAATAATTATTGTACCAGGGATTGCGATAGAAAACTATCAAACGGGCCTGAGGAGCTTTTTGTTCAATGTACTCTGCTACATCGGAATCTAAAAACACATCAAAAAGGATGACTGTATCATAGCGTTCCACCGTATCTTTCCACGCCCCGTACCAGCATGTTTTAGCAAGTTTGGTATGATAATGTAAGGTTCGCAGCCTTTTCTCCAGATAAGATATCTCTTTATAGACCTGGGCCACATCCGCCAATCCTGTTGCCGCCATGCCCCGGGAAAGCCAATCATTTTCTGCATCCACCAAAATTAAAGTTTTCCCCGCCAACTTAAACACTCCTGTCCAACATTATCTTGTCCTTTTGTTACTAAGTGGTTTATAATTGATTATAACATATCATAAGCATAAAAAGCACTCATTTGCTTTAAGCAGGTAACAATACTATAATAGTAAAATAAATTGTTTTTAAGGAGCAACCATGGATCAAAATTTTTTGCAAAAAATTGGTAAGAAAGTTTATAAGTGCGAAGACTGGCGCGACTACAAACGTTACTATGTCTTTTTGACCCGCTGCCGCTTACATCAAAAAGCTATGGAGCAGCATCTACAGTTCTTTCAAACTACACCTGCACGTCAGAGCATGGCGGAAAATTGTCCCTGGCTGATTGATCAAGCCACCCGCCAGGTATTTTATAAGGGTTCAACTTTTGAAGAACGCGCCGCCTGGGTACAACGCCATATTTTAAACATGGAAGCTTTATTCAAACCGGAATTATTAGATACTATTTATAGCAAAGGTCACCGTGTCCTGCTGTGGCGGGATGAATTTGAAGGCGAACCTTTAAGTTTGTATCTGGTTTTTTGGACCGGTCAGCAAAAAGAAGGCTGCCTCTCCATCGACCTGGTGTATAAAAACACGGACATGGAACATGTGACCTGGGACTATGGCCCCCATGTCTATCAGATGATTTTTAGTCTGGGAGATTATCCCGGTAAGGAAAATCCGGTGCCGCAGGTCAATACCGAAGATTTAACCATCAGGGTGGGCGCCCTGCAGGGGTTGGCTGGCGGCGAAGAATTGATCAAGAAATTGACCAAAGCTTATTTTGGCTACAGGCCGAAGAATCTGATCATGTGGTGCCTGCGCTGCGTGGCCGAAACCTTACAGGCTAAACATATTGTGACTGTTTCTAACACCGGTCATTACGCCATGAACCATATGCGCATGGATCGTAAACTAAAGGTAGATCTGGACCGGTTCTGGGAAGAATCCGAAGGTAAACTGCTGGCTGACAAACGTTTTTACGAACTGCCCATCCCTGAATACCGCAAGGATATGAGCGAACTGAAGCCCAGCAAGCGGGCCCAACATCGCCGCCGCTTTGAAAAGATGGATGCGATTAAAGCGGAGATTGAGAAAAATTTGAAGGAACATATGAAATAAAGATGCCAGGAGGGGATATCTTTGTTTCCGCCGTCGCTGCGCCATGCCTGGCAACTGATAACAGTTGGCCGCCGGGACGTTACCCGTATAAAACAAAAAGCTGCTCTCGCGAGCAGCTTTTTTAATGTGGAGACAAAATTTCCCAACCGGTAGGTCTTGGTGCAACTGTATGCTATGTGCTAAAAGGACCAGGGCAATATTCAGGGAATCAATACCTCAGCGGTCGGTCCGGCGGGCTACGCCGGACCGGTAACCGCGTGGAAGCCATGCCGGTTTTGCATGGCGCCCTGAAATATTGCCCTGGTCCTACTCTTGCCGACACGAGGCGTAAACAAAGGCCTGCCGGTCGGGAACTATTTTATTTTATTCTATCCACTTCAACCCATCTTGCGCCAACAAATCCTCGGCCGCTTGGGGACCCCGGCTGCCTTCCGCGTATTCGTATACCGGAATTTTCGCCGCGGCGGCTACCTGCTTCAACTCTTCTACGAAAGCCCAGCTGGCCTCGATCTGATCCCACTGAGAAAACCAGGCCTGGTCGCCTTGCATGCAGGCCGCCAAAAGTCTTTCGTAGGCTTCCGGCGTGTTGCGGTGAAATTCGATGTTGCAGCTCTGGCAGAAGTTCATTTCCGCCGGGATGATGGTCTTGCTTTCCCCAGGCTGCTTGATGTTGAACCTAAAATCCACGCCTTCCGTAGGCTGGATCATGATACGCAGCACGTTAGGCTCGATGTCGTGACGTACCCGCTTGAAAAATACAGACACCTCGGTTTCCCGCACGCCGGTCTTTTTGCCGGTACGGATATAAAAAGGCGTGCCCTGCCAGCGGGGATTATCCAGCCGCAGCTTCAGGCAGGCATAAGTTTCGGTGGTGGAATCGGGATTTACTTTCGGCTCCTGCCGGTAACCGGCATATTGCCCCAGCACCAGGTCGGCGGCCGCCGGCTTTTTTAAAGCCCGCAGCACTTGCAGCTGAGCTGCGTGAATGCCTGCAGCGGTAAACTTTTCCGGTTCTTCCATGGCCAGCATGGTCAGGACCTGGAACAAATGGTTCTGCACCATGTCTTTTAAGGCGCCGCTGGCGTCGTAGTAGTCGCCGCGGGTTTCCACGCCCACATCTTCCAGGGCGCTGATTTCCACGGCGGCAATGGCGCCGCTGTTCCACACCTGCTTAAAAACCTGGTTGGCAAAACGGATGGTCTGCATGTTGCGCACCATCTCCTTGCCCAGATAATGGTCAATGCGGTAGATGCCGCCTTTGCCCACAAAGTTTTCCAGCTGGGCATTCAGCTCTCTCGCCTGAGGCAGGTTTTCGCCAAAAGGTTTTTCCAGGATAATCTTGGCCCGGTTCATGCCGGTAATAGTGGTCAAACCAGTGGTGATGCCGCTAAAAAAGCGGGGTGCCACCGCAAAATAACACAAGTGTTCCTCAATCTGGTCTTGGGCCAAAAATTCGCCCAGAGCAGGATAGGCTTCCGGCTTGGTGAAATCCATCTGGTAGTAGACCAGCTGTTCCGTAAATTTGCTCCAGGCCGCGGCATCAAACTTGAGCCGGGCAAACTTGCGCACCCAGGCTTCCGCCTCCAGGCGATACTGGACACTGGTGTAGGGGCGCCGCCCGATGATCAGGATACGGCTGGTCCCGGGCAGAGCTCCGGTGCGGCTCATCATATACAGGGCGGGAACCAGCTTGCGGAAAGTCAGGTCGCCGGTGCCGCCAAAAATAGTCAAATTTAAATGTAATTGCATAAGGGGTTCCTCGCTTTATATTTTCAGTTTCTGCTCCCAGGCGTGGTGAAAGTCGCCGGCCTGGTCGATACGCTTAAAGGTGTGGGCGCCAAAATAATCCCGTTGCGCCTGGATAAGACTGGCCCCGGTTTCCTCGGCCCGGAACTGGTCCAGGTAGGTAACGGCGCTGGTCAAAACCGGCACGGGGATGCCGCCTAAAATACCGGCGGTGGCCGCCTGGCGCAAACTCTGCTGGTAAGCATTTAGTTTCGTCAGGAAAAATTCGTCCAGCACTAAATTTTCCAGCGCGGGATTTTTGGTATAAGCAGCCGTGATGTCGTTCAAAAAAGCGGCCTGGATAATACAGCCGGCCCTAAAAATCGCGGCAATCCTGCCCAGCGGCAGCTGCCAGTTAAATTTTTGCGACGCATGGCGCAATAGGTTAAAACCCTGGGCGTAGGCAATAATCTTGCCTGCGTAGAGCGCCTGGCGTACCTGCTCGGCAAAAGCAGCTTTCGCAGCAGGCGATTGACCTGTCAACCCGGCAGTAACCTTAGTAGCTGTAGTGGCGTCCTTGGCATCATGGGCAGGCGCCGCCAGTTGTGCGCCGTCCCGTTTTTCCGGCCCGGCCACCATTTGGTGGGCCGTGGCCCGGCGTTCCAGTTCGTTCGACATGATACGGGCATTACCCGCCGCCACAATGGTGGACAGATTTACGCCCTGGCGCAGGGATTCGATGCCCGCCCAGCGGCCCGTGCCTTTTTGCGCGGCGCTGTCCACAATCTTATCCAGCAAAAGTCCCGGCGCCAAATCATCCGGCTCCTGCAAAATCTGGGCCGTGATGCCTAGGAGAAAGCTTTGCAGCTCGCCCCGGTTCCATTCACTAAACAGCTGCGCCATCTCGTGCCGGTCGTGGAGTCCGGCGTGCTCTAGCAACAAATAGGCTTCAGCAAGCAACTGCATATCCGCATATTCAATGCCGTTGTGCACCATCTTCACGTAATGCCCGGCACCTTCCGGCCCCAGGTATGTACAGCACGGCTCGCCCTCCGCCTTGGCGGCGATGGCTTCTAAGAGCGGTTGCACCTGGGCATACGCCTCGGGATTGCCGCCCGGCATAATGCTGGGGCCGCGTCTGGCTCCGGCTTCGCCGCCGCTAATGCCCACACCTACAAAGTGCAGGCCCTGCTTAGCCAGTTCTGCCTCCCGGCGGCGGGTATCTTCAAAATAAGAATTGCCTCCGTCCAGGACGATGTCGCCTTGTTCCAGGAGCGGCACAAGTTGTGCCAGCATCTGGTCCACCGGCGTCCCGGCCTTAATCATTAAAAAGATTTTGCGCGGTTTTTGCAGCTGCGCCACCATTTCCGGCAGCGTGGCAAAATAAGTCAGGTTAGCATGGGAATATTGGCGACTGACCTGTTCCGTCACCGTGTGGTTGCGGTTAAACCCGCCCACCTTAAAGCCGTGGTCCGCCAGGTTGAGGGCCAGGCTGCGGCCCATAACTGCCAGGCCGATGATGCCTATGTCCAGTTGCTTGTTCATCGTGGAACTCCTTCCGTAAAAACTACGCTTACTGCCTGCGGTATGGTGATGCTGCTAATTGCTTTGCCAATTTTGCCGCTCACCGGGTCGCGGCTGAAGCTGACGATACTGCCAGGATACCGGTTCACCGCCAGTACGAACCTGCCGTCCGGCGTCAGCACCAGGTCCCGGGGATGGTCGCCGCCGCAAGGAACTTCTTGAATCTTGGTAACGGTTACGCCTGCCAGTTCAAAAACACAAATAACGTTCCGATCCCGCACCGACACGTACAAAAACTTTTCGTCCGGTGACAAACGGATGGCCGCAGCAGCGGCCGGTAAATCATTTTGTTCCAGCAAAGGCTGCGCAGAAATAAGTGTGAGAAAATTATTTTGTGCGTCTTGCTCCGGTTGCAAATTTAAATTTTGTCCATCTAAAATTTTTGTTGGCTGTGAATTTTGAGTCGCCAACTTTTTCCCAACTGCGAAAACAAACAGCTCGTTGGAAAGTTCGCTGACCACAAACAGAGTTTGCCCGTCCCTGGTAAAAATGCCGTGACGCGGTCCCGTGCCCTTAGGAAAATCTATGGTTCCTACCTGCTTCCACTTACGGGTGCGGTCGTAAATTAAAATCTGGTCCCGCGCTAAACAACACGCCAGCAAAAATGGTCCCACCAAAAGGATTTGATGACAGCCGGACTCGCGCCCTGTTTCCAGCTTATGGATCAGTTGTAAATTTGCCGTCGCGCTGCCGCAATTTTTTTCTACGTCAGCCGCAGCTTCGCTCGCCAAAATATTGGCTGGCAATTTTTTATTGCCCGGGAAATTTGTGGTCTCCGTTAATTTATAAATTCTGATACCGCCGTCGTGATAATTGGCCGTGTACCAAAACTCGCCGTCCCCGGTAACATAGGCCGGACAATCCTGCTCCTCGCCATACTCGCCCACTACCTGCAGCGTATCTGTCGCCACATTGACCACAGCTAAACCCGCCCTGCCGTTCACTTTCCGCGGCACGGCTAAAAGCTGAGGCTGTGCTTTCCCTTCGGTACACGCCAAAGTTTCAGATTTGCGTTCTGGTCCCTCCGCCTGCAAATTTTGACGATGCAGGAACAAATATTTGCTGTCCGCAGCCTCCAGTACCGGCTCCGGTTGTGTTAAAACGCCGGTTTCCGTATCCACGGCAAACCGCCACAAGCTTTTATTCTCAGCACTGGCATAAGTGCCAGCGAAACCTTCCAGCAGCATGGTCCTACCTCACAAGAATTCTTTTACCCTGCACGCCAGATAGAGTGGCAGGTTGGTAATAAGTCCGTCCTGGACATAACCCCGTTTGGAAAAACGTACCGCATGTTGAGGCTTAGCCCAGTGCACATATTTTTTAAAAGAAGGTGCATCCTTTGCTTCGCCGGCCTTAACTTCCACCGGAATGATCTCCGTGCCCTCCTGGAGCACAAAGTCCAGCTCATTATTCTTATCCGCGTAATAGCGCGGTTCCAGCGCAAATTGTCCCCGCAGCTGTTGCAAAACATAATTCTCCGCCAAGGCGCCTTTAAACTGATACTCTGTTTTCAGCAAAATCGCCGCATTATCAATCCCGGCCATCTGCTTCAGCAGCCCGGTATCAAAAACAAAAAGCTTAAAACTGTCCAACTTATCAAAAGCCGCCAACGGATGTTCCAGTTTGGACACATTATAAACCCTGTTCAGCATCCCTGCCGAGACCAGCCATTCGATGGCTTCTTCAAAATCACGGGCCCTGCCGCCGGTTTTGATGGCGCCGTACATAAACTTTTCGTTAGGCTTGGCCAACTGCGCCACGATGCTCCGGAATACCTGCAGGATACGGCCGCTGTTCACCTGCCCGTTGTGCTTGGAAAAAGCATGTTCATACAAGGTGACCAGTTCTTTTTGCAAACGCGCTACCCGGAGCGGATCTTTGTATTTAACCCAGGACGCCACGCATTCCGGCATACCGCCAATGATCAGATAATCATTATAGGCATCCGTCAGCCGTTCATGGAAAATAGTTTCCATGCGCTGGCCTTTATGAATAGAAGTAAAATAACGGGCCAGCTTAACATCAACTGCCGGTAAAAACTCGTCAAAGGTCAGGGGACCAACGTCCAGCAGGTTCACCATCCCCACGGGATAGGACTTAGGCGTGGCCAGCAGCGTTCCCAAAAGGCTGCCGGCAGCTATGACATGATAATCCCTGGCTGTTTCCTGAAAATATTTTAAAGCATTGAGCGCCTCAGGACATTCCTGAATCTCATCCAGGATCAGCAGCGTGCGCTGCGGCAAAATTTTCCGTCCTGCTACCAGGCTTAACAGTTCCACAATCCGTTCCGGATTTTTATTGGCCTCAAAGATAGACTTTAACGCTTCTTCTTCGTCAAAGTTAAAATAGACCGTGCTCTCATAATACTTTTTGCCGAATTCCTGCATCAGCCAAGTCTTACCCACCTGGCGTGCTCCCCTCAGCACCAAAGGTTTACGCTCCGGATCATTTTTCCAGTTTTCTAAGGCCTGCATAACCTTGCGTTCCAAGTTCCACACCCCTTGTTCCTGCATTTGTCACCTGCAGTGTTGCTTTCTTTACTGTAATGGCTCCATCACTCGCCGTTGCTTACTGTCCCGGAAAGCTTCGTTTCGCAGCTTCATCTTACCACTTTTTCTAGCAAATGTGAACCATCTTCACACATTTTTCTGGATTTTTTGGAAGCTTTTCACACATTTTTCTAAGATTTTTAGAAGTATTTTACACGTTTTTCTTAAATTTTTAGGGTGCTTTTCACACATTTTTCTTAAGTTCTTATGCGCGAACAAAAATGCCCGAGCCGGTAATCTTTGTGAGCACCGTGATGCGACGCGACGAAGCCGTCATGCCGTGCAGGCACGGTGACGGCGACTAAATGCTACAAAGAACATTCATGTCGCATCCGCTAGCGCAGGAACAAAGACTACCGGTCGGGCACCATTTATTTCTTAAAACTACTTATTTAATCCCGTTTACAAATTATCTTCTAGACCCAGCAACATCCTGTTGTTAAATTTAGACTTTACTTCTGAACCTTAATTTAGCGCAGGATAGGCACTGTCAAACTGCCCGTAGGCATCAAGATAACCTTATAATCCTTGCCCACAAACTTCTCCGCCTCTTTCAGCGCCGTTTCAACATCGCTCACTGCATCCGTAAAGAGCATGGCCTTGGCCAGATCTTTATCCAGACCGGTGACTAAAATATAACGAGCCTTTTTCATCAAACGCGTTACCGCATAAGCTTTGTTGGCGCCGATGACGAAGTGTTCTTTAAGTTCGGCCTCGATAGCTTCCGGGGTCTTCAGCCGGCGGCAGGTCTCTTCCAAAACTTTACTGCCGCTGCCTTCCTCGCACTCGGCCAGCAGGATAATCACGCCGCCCTGGCGTACAGCCAGCGCCGCATTATCCATGGTCTTCTGCATCTGGTACACGTTAATGTCCTTGGGATAACCGCCGCAGCTGACAATCACCACGTCCGCTTCCTGGGGAATCTCCACGCCGTACACATAATCCACAAACTTGCAGGCTTCGTGATGGGCAGCAATATAATCGCCGGCGAACATCTTTAAGAAACGGTGGTCCGCATCCAGCACCGCGTTGAACAGGAACACACTCTTGCCCTTGGCCCACAAGGCCACGCCCTCCATCTGGTCCAGGTACACGGGATTGTCCGTGGTCTTGCCCAAACCTGCGTGGGGATCCATCATAAAGCTGTGGTTGTGACGGATGGTTTCCATGGCGGCACAACCTGGCAGCACAGCCTTGCGCCCGCCGCCGTAACCGCTAAAATAATGGTGCACGATGGTGCCGGTCAAGATCACATGGTCCCGGCCGCTTAAATGTTTGTTAATCCACACCGGCGTCTTGCGGCTGGTCTCGCCAAAATAATCGAAACCATCTTTTTCATTGCAGTCGCTGTTGTACATCTTCAATCTTTTAGCTACGCCTTCGCTGACGGCTTCCGCCATTTCGGCGGCGGTCATCAAACGGTGGCTGCCCAGGCTAAACAAAATTTCCATGTTGGCATCGGGCACGCCCAGTTTATTCAGCTCGTCCACCAGCACCGGCATAAAGTCAAAGCTGTTGGCCACCCGGGTTGGGTCGTTGCAAATAAAAGTCACCGTGTCTCCCGGTTTCACAATCTCTTTCAACGGCTTGCAGCCGACGGGATTGTTGATGGCATCCAGCACGCCCTGCTTGATATCCGTCATGGGCGGCACGCTGGGCATGCGCACCTCTTTCAGCACCCGGCTCTCGTCCAGGCTAAAACTCTTGGTACCATGACCATAGTGGAAAGTATACTGTTTCATTGTACGACCTCCTTCATTACGAAACTTATAAATTATCGCTGCAGAAAAATTGTAGGCAGTTTTGCGTGCAGCAGGCTAAATGGATGGATGGTAATCGCTGTGCGAATGCGGAAGGATGCGTAGTTTTAAGAGGACGGCGCAGCGTCGCGAGCAGGAAGGCCCGGTCGCAGACTGGGAATAGCCTGCGAGCAGCTGCAGGTGGCCCTTAAAACAGCATCCTGTAGCTCTGAGCGCAGAGATTACCATCCATCCCTGTTGACAACCTACTGCACCCAAAACTGCCGCTACTTCTTCTGTATTGATAATAACAAAACCGTGGCAATGATGCAACTCATCCCCACAATATCCAGCACGGTCAGCGGCGTTCCCAAAACCAAAACTACCAGCAGGATACTGCTCAGCGGTTCCACGCAGCTGATGAGTGATGCCTTGGTGGGTCCCACCACCGTCACCGCAATCAGGAACATGGAAAAGGGAATCACCGTGCCGCCGATGACGATGTACATCATGGCTGCGATGGAAGAAGCATCCCACAAACTGCCGCTGTGGAACGGGTTAAAGAAACAAGCCAGGAAGAGGCCGGATAAGATTTGGCCCCAGCCCATGATTTCCGTAGTAGAAAACTTTTTTAAGATGCGTACCGGCGCCACTGTATAAATGGCCAGACCTACGCCGGAAAACAGTCCCCAAAACAAAGCCAGCGGACTAACCACCAGCTGGTCCAGCTTGCCGTGGGTGCTGACCAAAAATACGCCCACCAGCGTTAAGATGACACCTAAAACTTCCCGGCCTTCCGGCAGCTGATGCCGGCGCAGAGCAAACCAGAGCACGATCATGGTAGGCGCCGTATATTGTAAGATTGGCGCCATGGCTGCGTTGGATAAAGAGATGCACACATAGAAACCGTACTGGGCCGGCAGCAAACCTAAAAAGGTGAAGAGCAGTAATTCCAGCCAGTCCTGACGTTCCTGAAAAACTTTAAAAATGTTTTTATGCCGGGCCAGCAGATAGCCTAAGAAAACTGTGCCAGCACAAAGCTGCCGCACCGTGATCAGCCAACTGGCATCCGTCTGATAATGTTGGAACAGGAACTGACCGCACACACCGCTCAGCGACCACATGACCGCCGCCGCAATGATCAGGCCCACGCCCTGTAAAAATGTAACCTGCAAAATAATTTCCCCTCATTGAAATTCTTTCTAAATAAATTTTATCACAATCAAAACAGAAATGATACAAAAAGACCGGTGACAAGGCAGGGGATCAATACCTCAGCGGTCGGTCCGGCGGGCTACGCCGGACCGGGCACCGCGTGGAAGCCCAGCTGGTTTTGGCTGGGCGCCCTGCCTGTCACCGGTCTATTAGTTATGCTTGTGGCTGGAACTGCTTTTCAAATCCTGGCTTCATAGCCTCCAGATCAATCTGCAGCTTCGGCTTCTCCGGCTGCTGCTTAGCCATCATTTCCTTGGCCTTCATCAGCCGTACCGTGCTGGCACGATCGTTCTCTTCCAGCTTCATGGTAATAAACTTAATGCTTTCCTGCATCCTGGGAATCATCACATATTCCAGAGCGTTAACACGCCGGCGGGTCTTTTCAATTTCGCTGGCCAGCATGTTACAAGTCTTTTCGACTTCCGCCAGCTCCAAGAGCTGCGGCAGCAGGTGGGACAGTTCCGTCACAGAACTATCCAGCGCGCTGCTGGTAAACGCAAAGGCATACGGGATATCCGTGGTCTCTTCCGCTTTGCCGGTGTACTTGATGGTAGGCACATCCACGCTCATCACGTTATGCGTTCCCAGTTCGTACACGGCGGCCCGGGCGGGATAGAGCAGCGCTTCCGAAACGGAAAGCGCGCCCATCTGGGCTTCGGCCAGCGTAAACTGCTTGGTCACGGTGCCCAGCTGTTTTTCCACTTCCAGGCGCAGGCTGTGGTTTCTGCGGATGTAGAGCATGAACTGCCGAACCATCTCGTCGCGTTTATCCTTGAGCAGCTTGTGCCCCCGGGTGGCCGTAGCCAGACGTTTCTTGAGACGGGTCAGCTCCATGCGGGTGGGGTTGATGGTTGCCATCTACTAGACCCCCTTTTCAGTGTCCGCTGGTTTGTAATACTTATCCAGATACTTATCGTTGATACGTTTCAGTTCGGCTCTCGGCAGGATTCCCAAAAGTTTCCAGCCCAGGTCCAGCGTTTCTTCGATGGTACGGTTAGTCTCGTAGCCCTGGGAAACATATTCGTTTTCAAAGGCGTCCGCAAACTTGGCGTACAACTTATCTACATCGGTCAAAGCCGCATCACCCAGAATGGTGGCCAACTCTTTGGCCTGCTTGCCGCGGGCATAAGCCGCGAACAGCTGGTTCATGGTATCGGCATGGTCCTCACGGGTCTTGCCGGCGCCAATGCCTTTATCCTTCAAACGGGACAGGCTGGGCAGCACGTCGATAGGCGGGGTCAAACCTTTACGGTACAGTTCACGACTCAGGATGATCTGGCCTTCGGTAATATAACCTGTCAGGTCAGGAATCGGATGGGTCTTGTCGTCTTCAGGCATGGACAGGATCGGCACCATGGTGATGGAACCTTTCTTGCCTTTGATACGGCCGGCACGTTCGTACATGGTCGCTAAGTCCGTGTACAGATAGCCGGGGTAGCCACGACGACCGGGCACTTCCTTACGGGCTGCGGAAATTTCCCGCAGAGCGTCGGCGTAGTTGGTAATATCGGTGATGATAACCAGCACGTGCATGTTCAGCTCATACGCCAGATATTCGGCGGCGGTGATGGCCATACGCGGGGTAGAAATACGTTCTACGGCCGGGTCGTTGGCCAGGTTGATGAACATAACCGCACGCTCCAGGGCGCCGGTACGGCGGAAGTCGTTCATAAAGAAGTCGGCTTCCTCGAAGGTAATACCTACGGCGGCAAACACAACGGCGAAGCCTTCGCCGGTGCCGCGTACCTTAGCCTGACGGGCAATCTGGGCTGCTAACTGGGCATGGGGCAGACCGGAACCGGAGAACACCGGCAGCTTCTGGCCACGCACCAGAGTATTCAGGCCGTCAATGGCGCTGATACCGGTTTGAATGAATTCGGCAGGATAGTCACGGGCCGCCGGATTCATCGGCGTACCGTTAATATCCTCGTACTTGTCGGCGATAATCTCGGGGCCGCCGTCTTTAGGACGACCCATGCCGTCGAACACACGGCCCATCATGTTGGGCGAAACACCTAACTGAATGCCGTGACCCAGGAAACGGGCCTTGGCATCGCTAATCTTTAAACCGTTGGAGCTTTCGAAAAGCTGTACCAGCGCCTTGTCCCCGTCCACGGTCAAAACCTTGCCGCTACGGAGCTCGCCGTTGGCCTGCCTGATCTCTACCAGTTCGTCGTACTTCACGCCTTCTACCTGGTCAACCAGCATCAAAGGACCAACGACTTCGCGTATGGTCTTATAATCCTTAAGCATTATTCGGCACCCCCTTCAGTCAGGGCAGCAAACTCGCTGTCCATTTCCTTGGTGATGGCGGCAAATTTCTCCACCCTCTCCTTTTCCGGAATGTAACGCATACGGCCAATCTGCTCACGCACTTTCATGTCGATGAGTTTGTCCAGATGGATATGTTGCAGGAGTGCATCCTGGGCTTTGTTATTCCAGGTGATGATCAGCTTCAGCATCGCATACTGTTTTTCCAGGGAGGTGTAAGTATCGATATCATCAAAGGAGTTTTGATGCAGGAAATCTTCGCGGATAGAGCGGGCGGTTTCCATGGTGATACGGTCTTTGAACGCCAGGGCGTCCACGCCGACCAGCTGTACAATTTCGTTTAATTCTGCTTCCTGCTGCAGGATGTTCATGGTCTTTTCCACCAGGGCAGCCCAGTCAGGAGCCACAGCGGTGTTGAAGTATTTCTTCAAACGGTCGCTGTACAGGGAATAGCTTTGCAGCCAGTCGATAGCGGGGAAGTGACGGGCATAAGCCAGTTGCGCGCTCAGGCACCAGAACACTTTCACGATACGCAGCGTTGCCTGGGATACAGGCTCGGAAATATCGCCGCCGGGAGGTGATACGGCGCCAATGGCGCTGACGGCACCTTCGCGGTCCTTGTCGGAGCCAATACATTTAACGATACCGGCGCGTTCATAGAACTCGGCGATACGGCTGGCCAGATAAGCCGGGTAACCTTCTTCGCCGGGCATTTCTTCCAGACGGGAGCTCATTTCACGCAGAGCCTCGGCCCAGCGGGAAGTGGAGTCGGCCATGATGGCTACCTTATAACCCATATCGCGGAAATATTCCGCAATGGTGATACCGGTGTAGATGCTGGCTTCACGGGCAGCCACAGGCATGTCGGAAGTATTGGCGATCAGCACCGTACGTTTCATCAGGGGCAGCCCCGTACGGGGATCTTTCAGTTCCGGGAATTCCATCAGCACGTCCGTCATCTCGTTGCCGCGTTCGCCGCAGCCAACGTACACGATGATGTCCGCATCGGCCCACTTGGCCAGCTGATGCTGAATGACGGTCTTGCCGCTGCCGAAAGGACCGGGCACGGCAGCCACGCCGCCTTTGGCAATGGGGAACAGGGCGTCGATAACGCGCTGGCCCGTAACCATAGGTTCATCAGGCGGTAATTTTTCCACATAGGGACGGGCCACACGGACAGGCCACAGTTGCAGCATGGGATATTCCACGACCTTGCCGTCTTTATCCTTCAGCTTGTAGCAGGGTTCCGTGATGGTGACATCCTTATCGGTAACCCATTCCAAAATGCCTTCCTTGCCGGGAGGTACCATGATCTTATGCAGCACGGCCGGAGTTTCCTGCACGGTGCCGACAATATCGCCGCCGGTCAGATGGTCGCCCACATGGGCTACCTGGGTCATGCTCCATTTCTTGCTGCGGTTCAGCTTATCCACCTGCAGGCCGCGGGTAATGCGGTCGCCGGCTTTGGCTCTGATCACATCCAGAGGGCGCTGAATACCGTCGAAAATACTTTCAATCAAACCGGGGGCCAGTTCCACGCTCATGGGGCTGCCCGTAGAAACTACGGGTTCGCCGGGCCCGAGGCCTGCCGTCTCTTCGTAAACCTGAATGGAGGCTTTATCGCCTCTAAGCTCGATGACTTCGCCGGTCAGATTCTTGTCCGAGACGCGGACCATGTCGTGCATCTGCACGTCGGCCATGCCTTCGGCGACAATCAACGGGCCGGATACTTTAACTATTTTTCCACTCATGTGCCCTTTACCTACCCTTCCTTGAATAAAATGTCTGCGCCAACCGCTTTTTCAACGTTCGCTTTGACTTTCTTCATGCCCAGTCCCAGGGTTCCTTTGTTGGAAGGGATGGGGATGATGGCAGGGAATGTAGCGGTAGCATAATAATTAATTGCTTCCTGGGCCAGCTGGGCGGCTGCTTCTGTGATATAAATCACGGCGTAACCTTTCTCAGCCAGTTCATGGATCCGTTTTTCTATGAATTCTCCCTTGACCTCGTAAAAAACGTCCAGGCCGATGGCCTTAAAGATCATCACGGAGGTAGGGTCGCCGATCACAGCGATTTTTCTCTTCTGTTCCATACGCGCCCTCCCCTTACTGATACAGCTCGGGCAGATTTACTTCCACTCCGGACCGTTTCGCATTAAAGATAACCCGTAAAGCTTTGGCTTCGGCGTTCCGTCCCAGCAGATAACCTACGATGGGACCCAGGCCGAAAGGATTGTAGCTGGCTCTCTTGACGATTTCCATCAGGGCCGTCTCCATCTTCTGTTTGAAGACAGGCAGCTGGCCCTTGGAATTATAATCATCAATAGTCTCGGCGATGAGGCGTCCGTTGGAACCGCGGTTCAGCTTACCGCTGAGCTGTTCCAGAGGCGTATCCACCGCTTCCAGGAAAAATCTTTCATCAATTTCGCCGCACGCTAACAGCTGCGGTCTGATCTTATCCACATCCCAGTGTAAGAACCGGGCGCGGATAAGGCTGCGGGCGTTCTGAAAATCCGCCATCAGCGAGAAGTAATCACGCACAAAGGAATGGTCGTGGAGCTTATCCAGTTCCGACTTTACGTACCGGAACATGGCGCAGTCAATCTTAGCGCTAAAGCTTAAGGGGTCCACTTCCCGGAGCAGGTCCTGTTCCACCTCATTCATGGCTTTTTTATAAATATCGGGGAGCTGCTCGTAATTCTTGGTCTTCACACATTCCTTGAGCATGTCCAGGTTAAAGACGCCGCCGTACCTTAAAATATCCGGAACTTCGATGCCCAACAGCCTGGCTTTTAAGAAAGCCTTGATGTTATGGGTATCCACTTCCAGCAGGAACAGCTTGGTCCGCTCGGGGTCCGGGGTAATTTCCCAGACATCCGCACGGCTCTGCGTCAACTGGTCTCTGATGATGTAGTCAATCTCCTTGTTGTAGGTGTTACTGCCGCTTAAATTGCCGCCGTAACCCGTCTCCAGGAGCATGGTCAGAGCTTCTCTTTCGGTGGCAGCCTCAGCAATACGCCTGAGCTTGACCGCATCCAGCATCTTGATGGTCATGACGCTGATACGGCCCATGGCATATGCATAACTTGCCTGAGGCATACTACTTCACCTCCGTTTTAAAGAGTATAGCTGCTACATCATGTTCATACTGGTTCTTCACCAGTTTTAAAAGCGTAGGGAAAGAAGCGTCGTAGTCGCTGGTCGTTCCTTCCAGCACCACGCCGCCGGAAAACTTGCCGGTGTCGTTACTCAGGGTGAGCTGGCCCTGCTTGCCCGCAGCCTGTAATGCCGCGTTCAGCCTGGTCAAAAATCCGCCCTCGTATCTAGCTTTATCTGCTGCCGGTACACATAACTTTTCGCTGCCGGTCTCGGCGCCCTGGACCACCAGTTTAGTGATCAGCTTTTCCCAGTCTGCCTGGGGCAGCTGCTGCAGTTTGGTTTCCGCAGCCGCGAACGCTTCATCCAGCACCTTACGTTTCAGATTCAAGGCATTCTTGCGGCTTTCCAGTTCCGCAATCAGCACCTGACGGCGCCCGGCTTCTTCGGCATCCGCCTTGGCCTGTACCTGAATCTCCTGCACCTTGGTCTGGGCTGCAGCCTCAATCCGGGCTGCGCTGGCATTGGCTTTTTTCTGAGCCTCGTCCAGGATCGTCTTAACCTCGGCGGCAGTTTCGTCGTGTATCTTGGCAGTAATCTTATTCATTACCACTCAACTTACCTCCTCTCAATAGTCGCCGGTCTCTTATAATTTGATACCGTTTACCATCAGGAAGGAAATAAGCAGAGCCAGTACGGCGTAGGTTTCGACCATGGCCGCGAAGGTAATGCCCTTACCGGTTTCTTCAGGACGCTTGCCCGTCAGGCTGATACCACAGGCAGCCACACGGCCCTGGGTATAACCGGAAATACAGCCAACTAAACCAATCGGGAAACCTGCCAGCAGCATCGCGATGCCCTGGAAGGTAGTCAGTTCTTTTAAATCGCCGCCAACGGCGCCGATGTTTAACAGGATAATGAAGGCAATCAGCAAACCGTAAATGCCCTGGGTACCAGGAATAGCCTGCAGTACCAGCACGTTACCGAACTTATCAGGGTCTTCGCTCATGACGCCCGCGGCCGCTTCACCGGCAACGGCTACACCCAGTGCGGAACCAACGCCCGCAAACCCTGCAGCAATGGCTGCACCGCCAAATGCTAATGCTGTTCCTAAAGTTAACATGATCAAATTCCTCCTTATTTTTTTTGGTGCTAAATCTATATCCTAAATTATTTGGTCACATCCGTATACTTGGTCTCCAGAGCCAGCGGCTTAAACGCTCTGCCGCTGCCTTCAAAGAATTTACCGAAGAACTCGATATACTGAAGACGACTGCTGTGCACATAGGCACCCAGGATATTGATGATGATATTGAAAGTGTGGCCGCCGATTAACAGCAGGATAGCCACGATGATACCTATGGGTCCGGCTTTCCAGAGCAGTTCGGCCACTGTGTTGATGACCATGGCGATGACGCCGGTAGCCAGGCCCAGGGCGAACAGGCGGGAATAGCTAAGCAGATCGCTTAAATATCCGGAAATGCCGTACAGCTTGTAGAGGCCGCCAAAGAGCCTGCCGATGATGTTTTTGTTTTCCCGGTCGCCAAAGAGGATGATAATGGCCGCGCCCAGTTCCGCAATATACTTGCCGAACGGTGTGCCCATCCCCCAGATGAAGAGCCCGGCAAACAAGATCAGCCAGGAACCCGTATCCAGGAAAGCGCCCTTCGCGTTGCCCCGCTTAGTTTCCACGTAAATCTTGATGCACATACCGGAAACCAGATGGAACGCACCCAGGGCATAACACAAAATCAGCATCTTGAGCGGTTCCTTCATGGGCTCGAACATGAACGGATGCCAGGTTAAACCAAACCAGCCGCCGAACATGGCGCCCCAGAACACGGTGGACAAGCCGCCCATGCCGATAACCAGGAACAACTTTTTGGCAAAACCCTGCAGCTTAAAGATCTTGAGGGCCGCCAAAAAGAAAATGGCAATGACCACACCGTACCCGGCATCGGAAAGCATGATGCCGAAGAAACAGCAAAAGAAAGGAGCCAGGATCGGGTTAGGATCAAACGCGCCCGAATGTACGATGGAGTACATATCGGTAACCGCCTGATACGGGGTAACGATCTTGCTGTTTTCCACCACGCTGGGCGGAATATCCTCCGGTCCCGGATCTGCAAACGTTAAATCGTATACATCTGTTACATGAGCAATTTCTTCCTTAACAGAAGCTTCCCGGTCCGCCCGGCACCAGCCCTGCATATGGAAGGTTTTTTCGGTTTCCTGTCCGCTGGAGGTCATCCGCTGGCCTTCAGCTTTCAATTGATCATAATAAACGCACAGAGAATCTTTTTTGGACGCAATCTTGACAGATTCCGCTTCCAGCTCTGCTGCCAGACGGTCTTTTTCTTCAGCCGCCGCAGTTAGATCAGCAGCGACCTCCTTGGCCGTTCCGGTCCGCTTGGGGAAAACGAAATCCACATAATCGCAGGCCTTAAGAAAATGTTTGACCTGCTCGGCATCATCCTTGTAAGCCATGACGACCACAGCCTGGCCCTCCGCCGTATTGCCCATGGGCACCAGCTCACAGGTTAACGGCTCCAGATCCTTTTTCAGCTTGTCCAGGGAACCATCCGCGATATAACCGGCGAAGGTTTCCGTGTTTTCGGTCGGCTTCAGCTCCTCCATGGGAACATCCAGGGACAGCCAGGGTTCCAGTTTTTCTACCTGGACCCGCATGGTCTCGGCCTCGTTACGGAGAGAGGCAATCTTCTCCGACAGGGCCTGTACCTGATCCGTCAGATCTTTTGATCTGTCCGTAGGCTGTTTAAATTTCTCATACGGCACCTGTAGTTTAGGCGCCAGCAGGGAAGCTTTGCCGGTGGCATGCTGTTCCAGGAACTTGATGGCATCGGAAGCTTTCGCGGCTTCATCCGCCACCTCGGAGGCATGAGGCAGAACCTTGTCATCCGCCGTGGGCACAAACATCACGTTGCCTGTTTTTTGCAGGGCGCTGAGGATGGCGTCACGGTTTTCAATCATGGCAAACAGGTTTACCTTTTTCATTGGCACCAGCATCTCTAAATCACAACCTTTTCTACGATATAAGCTGCTGCTTCCGGCAGCCTCTTGCGTGCTGCTTCCGCTGCGAACCGGTCTGCTTCCGCCCTTTCATGGATCAGGTTTTTCGCCTTTCCCTGGGCCTCGGTATTTGCGGTCGCGATGGTAGCCTTGGCCGCCTCGCGGGCAGCCACGATGACACTACGGGCCTTGGCGTTAGCAGCATCTTCGCCGTTCCTGATCAGGTTGCGCGCCGATACCGCAGCTTCACGTTTTTCAGCCGCAGCAGCCTCTTCAGCTGCTTTGATATCATCTAGCATGGACAAGTAACTCACCACCTTTACCTTATAGATTTATATGTAATTATCTAAGAAAAACAAATAGGAAAAAGGAACACTTTGCCCCTCTTCAAAAGTCTATTTTCGACATTAGCAGGAAAAGTTCCTGCTAATTTTGCAAGCGCTTACAAAAAAACAGACCGAAAGTAGTAGATAAATAGACGTACTTTTATTTGAGTATATCCACCTGTTCAAAGCTGCAGCGGCTCAGGTCTAACATGCGGGCCGCCAGTCGTTTAGCCCGTTCCAGGTCCGCCGTAAAGCAGACCGTGCAGTGTCCCTTGTGAGTCAGATCGTTGGTCAGGCCGCTCATTTCCAAATCCGTGCGGGCGTTAGCAGCCGTTTCTTCCGCCGGGTCCAACACCTTTACGCCGGGTCCGAAAACTTTTTCCACCTCGTCCTGGACAAACGGATAATGGGTACAGGATAAGAGCACCGTATCCACGCCGTCCTTTTTCAAAATGTCCGCATATTCCTGTACCGCGACGCGCAGTTCCGGCGTGCCGAATTTTTCTCCCTCGATCAAAGGCACAAATTTACGGCAGCCCTGAGCAAAAACCTGAGCCGCAGGATCTGCCGCCTGAATAGCTTTTTTATGCGCGCCGGTGCTGACGGTAAAATCCGTGGCAAAGACGCCGATTTTTTTATTTTTGGAAACAGGCAAAACTAAATTAGCCCCCTTGCTCATGCCGATCACATGGAAGGGATGTTTGCCCCGGATGACCGCTTCACCTAAAACGGTGATGGTGTTGCAGGCTACCACCACTTGTTTAACCTGGCGGCGTTCCAGCCAGTCCGTGATCTGGGCCACCATAGCCGCAATCTCTGCCCGGGTCCGGGTGCCGTACGGCGTCCGGGCCGTGTCGCCCAAATACAAAAAGTCTTCGTGGGGCAGAGTGGTCTGCAAACGTTTTAAAACCGTGAGTCCGCCCACGCCGGAATCAATCACGCCAATCGGTTGGTGCTTATCCATGTCGCTCCTCCTTAAAAAACTGAAATTTATTTTGCCGTCAGACCGCCGTCCGCCATGATCACGGCGCCGGTCATAAAATTATTGGCCGGGGATGCCACCGCACAAATCATGTGGGCGATCTCCTCGGGTTTGCCGATGCGCCCCAAGGGGTACGCGGCCGCCATATCGGCTTCCGTATAGCTGCCCCCTGCCTGCTCAAGCTGCCGCTTGACCAGGGGGGTGGCCACGTCGCCGGGGCAGACGCAGTTCACACGGGTACGAGGGGCCAGGTCCAAGGCCAATGCTTTCGACATGGCCACCACTGCGCCTTTAGAGGCGCAGTACAGGGGGCAACCGTAATTACCGCTCACGCCGGCATCGCTGCCGACGGTAACGATGCTGCTGCCTTCATTCAATAAAGGGGCCACCGCCTGGATCACCCACAAAGTACCGGCCACATTAGTATTCATCAGGTCCGCATAATCGGTTAAATCAATCTGAGCCAAAGGCTGTTCCTGGTACACGCCGGCGCTGGTCACAAGAATATCCAGACCGCCGCTGCCAAAAAATTCCTGTACCGCCGTGGCTAATTCCTGGCAGCAGGCCCGGCTGCTCACGTCTAAGGGGAAAAATCCGGCTGCTGGCGC
>CAXYYS010000010.1:0-58356 GCA_964293585.1 uncultured Acidaminococcales bacterium | reverse complement strand
GTAGAAAATTGTCCCCCGCGGCGCGTTTTGTTGGGGGACACTCCCCAAAAAAAAAAAGAATAATAAATGGTGTCCCGAAAAATTTTTTTTCGCCCTGAGACTTTTTTGTAGTATAATAAATTTAATTTGAACTGGTCAGTCAGTTTCTATAATTCTGCTTGGGAATGCAGGAAGGGGAGGTATGATGGAAGGGGTAGCAGATAACAGCAGGAAAGCGCGAATCTTACAGGCGGCTGAAGAAGTTTTTTCCAAGCGTGGTTATACGCAGGCGACCTTGGATGAAATTATCAAGGTGGCGGATACAGGAAAAGGCACTGTTTATAAATATTTTGGCAACAAAGAAAATTTATTTTATACACTTGTAGAAGGCAAACAGAAAGTTTTAATGCAGGATCTGTGGAAAGTGGCACGGTCGACTGCAACTATTGAAGCCAAGATCACCGAATTTATGGAGATTTGGGTGCGGTTTTTAATGACCAATACGATACTGTGGCAGGTCATGATGTTTGAGATGACCGGTGGCAACCGTGGTTTTACTTGTGTGCTGGGTCTCAATGGCGAGGTGGAAATTAAGGCCCTGTGGGGCGTCCAACCTACCAAGGCGGAGCGTGCGGCTATGAGCAGATATTTCAGCTTGCTCAGGGATGAGACCGCGCCTTTTGAACATATTTTTCTGGAAGCACAGAAGGAAAATTTTCTAAAGTCTGGTATCAATCCCATTGATGCCAGCCGTAACATGATGTTCAGTGTGGCCATGGTAGCTTTTCACTGGAAAGGCGCCGAAGGCCGGGACGTGGAAGAATGTTGTGCAAATCTCCGGGAGATGACCAACCATATGTTGTATGGGGTGTCTGAAAAGGCGGAGACTAAAAAATAAAAGCCGGGACAGGTTTTGCCGAGTGTCCAATGTAAAAGTAGTATCTTAGTCTAAAAAAGTTAGAGCTGCCAGCTTTAAGAGTATAGAACATACTCTCAAGGATGGCAGCTCTTTTATATTTTACAGTTTTGAATTTTACTTGTGCGTAATTTTTAAAATGGGACCCCGTCCGCTAAGATCTTTTTCCAGTTTAGCGACTACATCTTCCTGGTTGCACAGGGCCACGATAGTAGTCAATGCCTTTTGCTTAGACTGAATTAACTGGCGGTCAAACTTAATGAGCGGCGTTCCCTTTCTGACGATGTCGCCTTCCTTAATCAGGGCTGTAAAACCTTCTCCGTGTAAATCTACAGTATCCAGACCGATATGGATGAGCAGCTGGACATCATTATTTTCTAAGATCAGGGCGTGAGTAGTACGTGGTAAAAAAGTAATGGTGCCGTCAAAAGGAGCCATAATGGTATCACTGTCAGGTTCTACGGCAAAACCGTCCCCCATGGTCTTGTCGGCAAAGACAGGGTCTTGCACCTGGGTGATGTCAATAATACGACCGGTACATGGCACAAAGACTTCCAGATTTTTTGTGAGAATAAAATTAAACATATGAGCCTCCTTGCCCAGGGCGATAGCGCCGTGGCATTATTCTTTGCGGCGATAAATTAGGTTGCCGCCTACATAGGTAGATTGAATATTAAAGTTTTCATCAAAAATGGTTAAATCAGCGCGGCAGCCATTTTCTAAACGTCCGCGGCTGGCGTCGCCTAGCTCCAGGGCTGGATTTAAGGTGACCAGTTGTACTACTTGCGGCAGTGAGAGGCCGGTATTTTCTTTAAAGTTGGCCAGGGCCCGGTCCAGGGTGAGTACACTGCCGGCAATGGTGCCGTCCGCCAGAGTGGCTTTCTGTCCCTGTACCCACACTTTTTGTCCGCCCAGTTCTGAGATGCCGTCGCCTTGACCGCAGGCACGCATCGAATCTGTGATCAGGATAAGTTTATCCAATCCTTTTAGTTTGCAGGCCAGGCGCTGGGCAGCCGGATGGGAGTGAATATTGTCGCAGATAAGTTCACAGACGGCAGTACTGTCCAGGGCGGCCCCTGCGATGCCAGGGTGCCGGTGGTGGAAAGGCGCCATGCCATTAAAAAGATGGGTAATATGCTGGCAGCCGTACTGATGGATAAAAGTCAGGGCTTGTTCGTAAGTAGCATTGCTGTGACCTAATGATAGTTTTATCCTGTGAGTTTGTGCCACCGTAGCTAAAATTTGTAGTGCCGGCGGTGGTACTTCTTCCGGTGCTACTAAAACATACCTGATAATATCAGCATAAGGCGCAATCTTATTAAAGGAGGCCGGCTGAATATAATCAGCTTTTTGGGCGCCTTTATAAACGGAGCTGATAAAAGGTCCTTCCAGGTAAGCGCCTAAAATTTTGGCGCCGGGTTCAGCCCCGGCATCCCGGACGGCCCGGATATTGTCCAGCGCCTTATAAATATTTTTCCAGTCATAGGTCATAGTAGTGGGGCAAAAAGCAGTGACACCTGTTGTAGCTTGGAGCCTGCTCATACTGTCCAGGGCTTCCGGAGTAGCGTCCATGGTGTCCGCACCGCCGCAACCATGGATATGAATATTGATGAAGCCAGGAGAGACATAGTTACCGGCTGCATCAATTTTTTCTATTGCCGGCGGTAAAGTGGTGGCCGGAATTAATTCCCGGATAGTTTTATCAAAAAGGAGTGCCCGGTCTGTCACGATTTCATTTTTAAAGATTAAACGAGCGTTAATTAAAGCCTTAATTTTTATCCGACCTTTCCGGAGAATTTCTTTAAGTTTCCCACAGATGTTTTTTAGGCATCAAGATTTTAAGTTAAATTATCTTTGATAATTATACAATATTTGCGGACTGGAAGCTACAAAAAAAGACGGACCCGCAGGTCCGTCTTCAAAAAATATTTTTTAGAATGCGGGAACAACAGCACCTTTGTATTTCTCTTCAATAAATTTCTTTACTTCAGGGCTGGTTAAAGCTTTAGCTAACTTTTGCAGTTCCGGACGGTTCTCATCGCCTTTACGAACAGCTACGATATTAGCATAAGGAGATTCCTTGCCTTCAGAGAAGAGAGAATCCTTAACCGGGTTCAGTTTAGCTTCCATAGCAAAGTTAGAGTTGATGACGCTCAGGTTAACATCGCCCAGACTACGAGGCAGCAGAGCAGCTTCTACTTCGATGATTTGCAGTTTCTTGGGATTAGAAGTGATATTGGCAACAGTACCATTCACGCCTACGCCTTCTTTCATCTTCAGCAGGCCGGCTTTTTCCAGCAGGGCCAGAGCGCGGCCGCCGTTGGTAGGATCATTAGGAATGGAAATCTTGGCTCCGTCAGGAACTTGCTTAATATCCTTGATGGTCTTGCTGTAGATGCCCATGGGTTCGATATGTACCTTGACCAGGGAAACCAGTTGCAGGTTACGGTCTTTGGCAAATTTTTCCAGATAGGGGATATGCTGGAAGAAGTTGGCATCCAGTTCCTTATCATTTAAGGACAGGTTAGGTTTTACATAGTCGGTAAATTCAATGACCTGCAGGTCTACCCCTTCTTTGGCCAGGGTCGGCTTAATCAGGTTCAGAATTTCAGCATGGGGAACAGGGGTAGCGCCAACCTTCAACGTTACTTTTTTGTCTGCACCGGCAGGTGCTGCTTTCTTGTCGCTGCCGCCGCAACCGGCAATCAGCAGGGTAGCCAGGCATAAGGTGGCTAAAAGGGCAATAATCTTTTTCATGTTCTTACTTCCTCTCATAATATAATTAATAAAATTAAAACAACTTGGTCAGGAGCGCTGTTGCGCTCAAACAGGATGAAACCGTAAAATTTACAAGCCGGGTTTTAAATTATTTCCAGGCCGACAGGATCGTGCCTTTGAAATGTTCCAGGATAAACTTTTCGTTATCTGCGGATTGATAAATCTTTTGCAGCTGGGCGATGCGGGGATCTTTTAAGTTAGCGCCGCGGGTGACAAAAATATTGACAAAAGGATTGTCGGCACTTTCTACGATCAGGGCATCCTTAGAAGGATTGAGACCGGCCGGCAGCGCGTAGTTGGCGTTAATCACGGCCAGTGTCAGGTCCGGCATGCTGCGGGTGATAGTAGCGGCATCCAGTTCCTGGATTTTAAACTTATGGGGATTATCAGTGATGTCCTTGACGGTAGTTGTCACGTTTTTAATATCTTTGACCTTAATCAGGTCAGCTTTAGCTAAAACCAGCAGGGCACGGCCGCCGTTAGAAGGATCATTAGGGATGCCGATGGTAGCGCCATCAGGAATCTTGTCACCTTTCTTGAGCTTGCTGCTATACACCGCCATAGGGAAGTTTACCGTCTTAAAACATTCTTTCAGGTCAAACTTAGGTTCTTTCTTCAAAGTTGCCGCCAGATACGGACCATGCTGCATGCTGTTGGCAAAAAGCTCGCCCTGGTTCAGAGCCACGTTAGGAGTAACGTAATCATTAAACTCTACGACTTCAATTTTAAGCCCTTGCTTGGCTGCCAGCTTTTTCACATTGTCCATGATTTCTGCGTGAGGACCGGCGGTAACGCCAATCTTAATCACACCTTCAGGTTTTACTTCACCCTTGGTGGCTTCTTTGCTGCCGCAGCCAAAGCTGACAGCTGCCACTAGGCATAGAGCCAGGCCGACGATGGTCTTGGTTATTTTATGCATATTCTTTCTCCCTCATTTGTTTGGGACCGTTTTTGGTCCGCAAGTTGTGTGGTGCTGTACATGCACCTTATAATTTGTTTTTGTTTAATTTACGAGAACAATAGTTGCCGAAGGATTGTACCAACTGCACCATGATGATTAATACGATGACCGTGGCAATCATGACGTCCATCTGGAAACGCTGGTAGCCGTAGCGGATGGCCAGATCGCCTAAACCGCCGCCGCCTAAAGCGCCTGCCATGGCACTGTAACCAATCAGGCTGATGACAGCCAAGGTAATGCCAAGCACGATACTGTGCAGAGATTCCGGGAGCAACACCTTAGTAATAATCTGCATGCTGCTGGCGCCCATGGCCTGAGCTGCTTCAATAACGCCGTGATCGATTTCCAGTAAGGAAGATTCAATGATGCGGGCGATAAAAGGAGCGGCGCTGATGGTCAGCGGAACGATGGCAGCAGTTGTGCCGATGGAGGAGCCGACGATGATACGGGTCAAAGGAATGATGGCAACCATCAGGATGATAAAAGGTGTGGACCGGGTGGCATTAACGATGGCACCCAGGATACCGTTTACTGCCGTGTTAGGCAGGATATGGTCACGACGTGTCACGGTAAGGATGACGCCCAGGGGAATCCCGATTACCGTGGCCAGGATGGTGGAGGCCAGAACCATATAGCATGTTTCCCAGAAGGATTTAAGTAATAATGGTAACATTTCAGGAGACATACCCGATCACCTCCTCTTTGACTTTAGCCTGGTGGATATATTCCAGGGCCTTGGACAGGCATTCTTTAGTACCGCTAATTTCTACCAGCAGGGTACCGTAGGGTAAATCTTTTAAATAATCTATCTTACCTTGGATGATATTGACATCTACACCGTAATTTTTAATCAGGCGTGCGACCACCGGTTCATCAGCATTGCCTAAGAAAGTCAGGTGGACCAGCACTTTACTGCCGTCAAAATAACTTTGCTGCATATCCGCGGTGTTCAAGATGGCAGGAACCGTCATATCGTTTACGGTAGCCACGAATTCTTTTGTAGTGTTTTCTCTTGGTTCGGTGAAGACCTGGTACATGGTACCTTCTTCTATTATATTACCGTTTTCAATAACCGCTACCCGGTCACAAATCTGTTTGACCACTTCCATCTGGTGGGTAATCATGACGATTGTCAGATGGAGTCTCTGATTAATATCCCGCAGCAGTGCTAAAATTGATTTAGTAGTTTGCGGATCCAGGGCGCTGGTGGCTTCATCTGAAAGCAGTACCTTGGGATTGCTGGCCAGAGCCCGGGCAATACCTACACGCTGCTTTTGACCACCGGAAAGCTGGCTGGGATAATAATCCGCCCGGTCGCTCAATTGGACAAGGTCTAAGAGTTCGTCCACTTTCCTGGTAATCTCCGCTTTGGATTTACCCTGGATTTCCAGGGGGAAGGCCACATTATCGCGGACAGTTCGGGACGCCAGCAGATTAAAATGCTGGAAGATCATACCGATACTTTGACGTGCCTGACGCAGCTCCTGGTTGCTCATGGCCGTTAATTCTTTGCCGTCCACGAACACCTGACCGCCGGTAGGCACCTCCAGCATGTTGATACACCTGATAAGGGTAGATTTACCAGCTCCGGATAAACCGATGATGCCGAAAATTTCACCATCTTTAATATCCAGGGTGGTCTTTTTTAAGGCGGCGATATCACCGGCCTTACTGTAGTACGTTTTTTCTACGTTGACGAGTTTGATCATGCTGAAGTCCTTTCTACATTCATGCGGCTGCACGGCGTATAAAAAATGCTCTCCCGTAAGATGGAGAGCACTATGTTGACATTGCTTTCATCTGCCGGATTAATCCCGCTGGATTTGGCACCGTTCGAAGTTTGTCAGGTCAGGACAAGCTTGATGGTTGCCGTAGCGTCACAGGGCCATTCCCTCAGCTACTCTTGATGAATGTTTATTAAGTTAAGACATATATTACAGCTAAACTAAGATATTGTCAAGAAAAAATTTACACTTTTTTATAAAATAGGCCAACTTTTTTTAAAACTGTTAAAAATATTTACAAAATGGGGATTGACTTTCACAAAATAAAGTGATAAATTATGAAAAGAGATTAGACATTATCTGCTGCTTAGGGAATATTTTTTGGTAACTTAGTAATAGACATGTGCCCTGCACGGAGATTTTGAGGAGGAATTATTTATGGCAGAGAAAATCGAAAGCAAGTTGACTGGTCAATTATGTGAAGCACTCTTAACTTTAAAAAAGAAATCCGAGATGCAAAATTTTCTTGAGGATATCTGTACCATCAGCGAGTATCAATCTCTGGCTCAGAGATTTGAAGTGGCCAGGATGCTCCATAGCGGTGATAAGTATGAAGAGATAGTAAAAAAGACCGGTGCCAGCACGGCTACCATTTCCAGGGTAAAGCGTTGCCTGGTTTACGGTAAGGATGGTTATATCGTTGTCCTGGACAAGATGTTTGGTGCTTCTGTGGAACCGCGTAGTGCTAAGGTAGCCCGTAAAGTAAAATTTCAGAAAGAGCGCGCCGCCAGGAAAAAAGCCATCCAAAAAGGCGACCTGACGCTTACTACGGTTCGTAAAAAATGAGAAGCAGGATCTTACAGGTACCCTATGGCACGGCAGATATTTTGCCGGGAGAAGCAGCTGCCAGAAGAAAGATGGAAGACCATATCGCTGCCACTTTTACTGCCTGGGGGTTTGAAGAAGTTGCCACTCCGACCTTTGAATACCTGGCTACTTTTGGTGGCGGGGGCAGGGTAAGTGATAGTAACTTTAAGTTTTTTGACAGACAAAACAATACCTTGATGCTGCGTACGGATATGACGGCGCCCATTGCCCGGCTGGTGGCTACCCGCTTGCAGGGAGAAGCAGGCGTGAAACGTCTGAGCTATCGCGCCCAGCTGTTTCGTTATGAAGAAGCCCAATCAGGACGGCAGTGCGAGTTTACCCAAGCCGGTATTGAGATGATGGGAGAGGCCGGACCGGCTGCGGATGCAGAGGTTATCGCCCTGGCGGTCACAGCACTGCAGGAAGCAGGCTTGACGCATTTTACGCTGAGCGTAGGTCAGGTAGCCTTTATTGACGGTCTGGCAAAAGCGGCGGCTTTTGATATTGAGCAGGTGCAGAAATTTAAGCATTGCTTGATTACCCATAATGCGGTGGGGCTGAAGAATCTGGTACGAGAACAGCATTTGGCAGGGCCTTTGGCCCAAGTCATGGAAGAATTACTTTTCTTGCAGGGAGATGCCAAGCTGCTGGCTGATCTGGCGGGCATATTAACGGAGCCGCAATGTTTACAGGCTCTGGTAAGTCTGCAGGAAATGTACAAGCTGACCGAAGCTTACGGTGTTGCTGCTTTTGTGACTTTTGACCTGGGGCTGCTCCGCGATTTTGATTATTATACAGGTATGATTTTTGAAGGTTATACGCCGGAGCTGGGGTATCCCATCATTGGCGGTGGACGTTATGATAAGATGATGGCTGCTTTTGGTTCGCCTTGTCCGGCCATTGGTTTTGCCCTGGGGGTAGACCGGATTGCTTTGGCGCTGGCCAGAGCGGGTAAACTGGAGATAAACCGGTTGACGGATTTATTAGTAGCTTACCAGCCGGGGGCCTTGCCGGAAGCTATCAAGGCCTGCATGGACTTACGTGCACAGGGACAGAGTGTTAAACTGGCGCCGCAGCCATGTTCCAAGGCTGAGCCTCCGGAGGCACAGATGAAGGTTGCCCGCTGCTGTGCGTATACCTTGATTGGCAAGGCGGAATAAGCATGAAGGAGTTTCCTGATTATATGGAAGATTATATTACCATCGCTCTACCTAAGGGCAAATTGTTTCAGCATAGTGTGGAATTACTGGCCAAGGTCGGGTACAGCGCCGATAATGTGACAGAGAGCAGCCGCAAGCTGGTCATTACCAACGAAGCGAAAAAAGTGCGTTTTATCATCACCAAGACGGTGGATCTGCCTACGTATGTAGAGTACGGCGCGGCAGATATCGGTATCATTGGTAAGGATGTGCTGCTGGAAGCGCATAAGGATGTGTACGAACTTTTAGATCTTGGTTTTGGAAAATGTCGCTTGATGTTAGCGGTGCCGGAAAATGCACGGCGTCCGCAGTTGGAAGATTATGCTCATCTGCGGGTGGCAACTAAATATCCGCACTGTGCCAAAGCTTATTTTGATAAGCTGGGTATTCAGACGGAAATCATTAAGTTGAATGGTTCTATCGAACTGGGACCTTTAATCGGACTCAGCGAGTTGATTGTGGATATCGTAGAAACAGGCCGTACTTTAAAAGAAAACAAGTTAGTGGAAGTGGACAGTGTTTTTACGGCTACCGCACGACTGATTGCCAACCGGGTCAGCTTTAAATTGAAATATGACAGATTACATAAACTGGTGACTGACCTGGAACAAGTTTTGAAGGAAGAAGAGGAGAAATGATGCAAGTTACCGATGCCAGAAAAATGACTCCGGCCCAGATGGCCGCTTTACTGAAGAAGAAAGCTTTTGATGAAGCCACGCTCAGCCCTAAGGTCCAGGAAGGTGTTAACGCCATGTTTGGCGCGCCTTTAACGGCGGCTCAGGTGGTAGAAAAGATTGTGAATGACGTAAGGTACGGCGGCGATGCTAAACTGCTGTATTATACTAATCTGCTGGATAAAGCTCAACTGACAGCGGACCAGCTGCGGGTTACGGAAAAAGAATTTGACGAAGCAAGGACCCTGGTTGACCCTAAGGTCATTGACGCTATTTGCCGGGCGATTAAAAATGTTAAAAAGTTCCACGTGGAACAATTACCCAAAAGCTGGCTGACAGAGCGTGCCCATGGTAGTATGCTGGGCCAGAAACTTACACCGGTAGATTCTGTGGGTCTGTATGTTCCGGGAGGTACGGCTGCGTATCCTTCTTCCGTGATCATGAACGCCTGTCCGGCTATCGTAGCCGGTGTACCGCATATCGTGATGTCGGCGCCACCTGGCAGGGATGGCAAGCTGAATCCTTACGTGCTGATTACGGCAGAAAAATTGGGTATTACCGAGATTTACAAGATGGGCGGTGCTCAGGCCATTGCTGCCATGGCTTTTGGAACAGAGACCGTGCCCAGGGTCAATAAGATTACCGGCCCCGGCAATATTTTTGTAACCCTGGCTAAAAAAGCAGTGTACGGCCATGTGGATATTGATATGCTGGCCGGCCCGAGTGAAATTTTAATCGTGGCGGATGCAACGGCTAAGCCGGAATATCTGGCTGCTGATTTGCTAAGTCAGGCGGAGCATGATCCTCTGGCTTGTGCTATCCTGCTTACGGATAGTCAGGAAGTGGCTACGGCTACTGCCGCCGAATTGGAAGTACAACTGAAAGAATTGTCTCGTGAAGAAATTGCCCGTACATCCCTGGAAGGGCAGGGCAAGATTATTCTGGCTAAAGATCTGGAGCAGGTGGTGGCTATGGCCAACATCAGCGCTCCCGAGCATCTGGAAATCATGACCAGGTCACCTTTTGAACTGCTGCCAAAACTACGCAACGCAGGTGCCCTGTTCCTGGGAGCGTATTCTCCGGAACCTTTGGGTGATTATTATGCAGGACCGAATCATATCCTGCCTACGGGTGGTACGGCTAAGTTCTATAGCGTCTTGAACGTGGAAACTTTTATGAAAAAGACCAGTATCATTGCTTATACTCAGGCTGCTTTAAGTGAAGCTGCTGAAGATATTATCATGATGGCAGAAGCGGAAGGTCTGGGAGCTCATGCTAACGCCATCAGGAAACGTATCGGTAAATAAAATCAGATACACTGCGTGATAACAGATGTGTTGAAGAACTAGGCAAGGAGTGAGGGGAAAGATGGCATTCATTAATGCCCGCAGAGGGCTGGAACGTCTGGAAGAATATGAGGTGGAAACAGTTGACGCCGATATTATCGTCAACGCCAATGAAAATAACTATCCCATGCCGGCACCGGTATTAGAAGAGGTGCTGGCCCGGACACAGAATTTTAGCTTTAACCGGTATCCACCCATGAAGGCAGAAAATCTGGGCAGGCTTATTGCCGAAGATTTGGGGATGGATGATGCCAATGTACGTATCGGCAACGGCAGCAGCGAACTTTTACAGATGGCCTGCTATGCTTTTGGCGGCGCGGGCAGAAGGATTGCCTATCCGTATCCCAGTTTTTCCATGTATGGCGTCTATGCTAACCTGGCGGACAGTGAAGCAGCGCCTTTTCCCCTGGATGTAGAAGGTTTTGTGGATCCTAAGGTGGTAATTGATTTTTGCAAAGAACAGCAGCCGGCGCTTTTAATCATCTGTAATCCCAATAATCCCACAGGCAATTACAATCCTTTGGCAGCTATGGAAGAAATCATCGCTAACGTGGATTGTCCGGTCATCATGGATGAGGCATATATGGAATTTGCCCGGGGCAGCGGCGTGGATGCCCAGGACTTGCGGCCCCTTAGTAAATTAAAGCTGGTAGCCGGCAGTACTCTGTCCCTGACCGGTAAGTATAGTAATTTTATGGTTTTCCGTACATTTTCCAAGGCTTATGGTTTGGCAGGCATGCGCTGTGGTTATGCCGTGGGCAGTGCCGTTATGATGCGTATTTTAGGCAAGACCCTGCTTCCATATCACGTGAATGGTTATTCTCTGATGGTAGCTGAAAGCTGCTACCAACATCGGGACGCCTATAAGGAAATTCAGGACGATATTATCAGCCAGCGGGATATTTTTGCGGGGGAGTTAGCCAGCTTGGGTATGCAGGTTTATCCCAGCGCTACCAATTTTTTGTGTTGCACACCGGCGGGGGAACTGCGGGAAAGATTAGCAGCGAACTACGACGAGGAGTTTGGCCGGGATAATAATTACAGCCAGGCTACCAAAGCCGGCAAATATATTTTTAAAAATTTATTGCAGCAGCGGATCCTGATCCGGGACTTCACAGAACATCCGGCACTTCAGGGCTGCATGCGTATTTCCATCGGCAGACCGGAAGAGAATGTTAAGGTTTTAGGCGCGATTAAAACTTTATGCCGGGGAGGAAGATAATATGGCGCGGATGAAAAAAACAATCAGGACCGTAAAGAAAGACCGCAACACACCGGAGAATAAACTTAAAGCCGTTGGTGCGGCCCGTACTGCCGAGATTAAACGGACCACGGCAGAAACCAACGTGCAACTGAAACTGAACCTGGACGGCAGCGGCAGCAATAAAATTGTAACCGGCGTAGGTTTTTTGGACCACATGCTGGTCTTGTTAGCACGACATGGCTTTGTAGATTTGGAATTGCTGGCGCAGGGTGATTTAGAGGTTGACAGCCATCATACGGTGGAAGACTGCGGCCTGGCTCTGGGACAAGCCCTGAAGCAGGCACTGGGGGACAAGACCGGCATCCATCGCTATGGAGAAGCTTTGATTCCCATGGATGAAACACTGGTGCAGGTGGCTCTGGATTTTTCCGGCCGTCCGTTCCTAGTATTTCATGCGGAGATTCCCAAGCTTAAGTTAGGTAACTTTGATACAGAAATGGCTGAGGAATTTTTTAGAGCGGTGGCTATGGAAAGCGGACTTACGCTGCATATTAATGTTCTGTACGGCAGCAATGTGCATCACATGATCGAAGGTATGTTCAAGGCTTTTGCCCGGGCGCTGGCCCAAGCGGTGGCTCTGGATAGCCGGGTGCACGGTGTCATGAGCAGTAAGGGAACTTTATAAGATGTAAGGAACTGGGGAAATACCGGTAGTACCGGTGCGAGGTAGAGATGACAAAGCAGGTAATAATCGTAGATTATGGCATGGGGAATCTGCATAGCGTCAACAAAGCCATCCTGGCAGTAGGCGGAACTCCGGTGGTGACCGGAGATCCGGCGTTGATTGCCAGGGCAGAGAAATTAATTCTGCCGGGTGTGGGGGCCTTTGGAGATTGCATGGCCAATTTGGAGAAAGCCGGCCTGGTACCGCTTTTGCAAGAATATCTGCACAGTGGTAAACCTTTTCTGGGTATCTGTCTGGGCATGCAGGTTTTATTTGCCGGTAGTGACGAAGCTCCCGGTGTGCAGGGACTGGGATATTTTCCCGGACAGGTGCGCAAGTTGACTACCAGGGAAAAAATACCGCACATGGGTTGGAACCGGCTGGAACTGAAAAAACCATCCCCGCTCCTGACGGAAGCTGGCGGACAATATGTTTATTTTGTGCACAGTTATCACTGTGAACCTGAAGATAAAAGTTTGATTACCGCGGTGTGCGATTATGGCCAGGAAATTACGGCTAGTGTAGGGCGCGGCAGTGTGCAAGGCTTCCAGTTCCATCCGGAAAAAAGCAGCCGCGTAGGACTGGGCCTGCTGAAAAAATTTGTAGAATGGTGAGGAGGGCGCAAGATGATTATATTTCCGGCAATTGATATTAGGGGCGGTAAATGTGTGCGCCTTACGGAAGGCAGATTTGATCAGGAAACAGTTTTTGCAGACGACCCGGCTGAGATGGCGTCCAGATTTTCTGAGGCAGGTGCAGAATTCATCCATGTGGTGGATCTGGATGGGGCAAGATCCGGTGGCGAACGCAACCTGGCTACGATTAAGAGAATCCTGGCAGCCAGTAAGATTCCCATTGAAGTGGGCGGCGGCATCCGTAGCATGGAAGCCGTGTCCCAACTTTTGGATTTAGGTGTTTCCCGGGTTATCCTGGGTAGTGCTGCCGTGGATGATCAGGAACTGGTTCGGGAAACCTGCAAGTATTTTCCCCATCAGATGGTAATCGGTATTGATGCCAGAAATGGTGAAGTAGCCCTGCATGGCTGGGGTGATGGCAGTGGCATGAATTACATTGAACTGGCGAAACAGATGGCAGTATTTGGCGTGCAGCACATTATCTTTACCGATATCGGCAGGGATGGTATGTTGAGCGGTGTGAATGTGGAAGCAACGGCCAAGCTGGCTCGGGAAAGCGGCGTGAAAGTGGTAGCCAGCGGCGGCGTTCATAATCTGGATGACGTACAGGCACTTATGAAGCATGAAGCTGACGGGATAGAAGGTTGTATTATCGGCAAAGCCATCTATACCGGTGCTATTGATTTAAAAGCGGCGCTGAAATTGGTGAAGGGAGCATCCCATGCACACTAAGAGGATTATCCCCTGCCTGGATGTGAAAGCCGGGCGTGTAGTGAAAGGTACTAATTTTGTGGGCCTGCGCGATGCCGGCGATCCGGTGGAACTTGCCGCCCGCTATGACGAAGAAATGGCGGATGAGTTGGTGTTTCTGGACATTACTGCCAGTATTGAGCAGCGCAAGAGTATGCTGGATGTGATTAACCGTACTGCCGGGCGGGCCTTTATGCCGCTGACAGTGGGGGGCGGGATCAGTACCGTGCAGGATATCAGAAACTGTTTGAAGGCTGGCGCCGATAAAACTTCGGTGAACACGGCGGCGGTAAAAAATCCGCAGCTTATTAAGGAAGGGGCACAGCTTTTTGGCAGCCAGTGTATTGTTTTGGCCGTAGATGCTAAACGTTGTGACACCCACCGGTGGGAAGTTTATGTGAATGGCGGCCGTACGCCGACAGGGCTGGATGCCCTGGACTGGATCAGGAAAGCCGTGGACCTGGGTGCCGGCGAAATACTTTTGACCAGCATGGATGCCGACGGTACGCAGGATGGTTACGATCTGGAACTGACCAGGACGGTGAGCGAAGCGGTGCCGGTACCGGTTATTGCCAGCGGCGGCGCCGGGACGTTGGAACATTTTTATCAAGTCCTGACAGAGGGTAAGGCCGATGCAGTTTTGGCGGCCAGTGTGTTCCATTATCGTAAGTTTACGATTAAACAAGTGAAAGAGTATTTACAAGCTAAAGGTGTTGAGGTGAGAATGTCATGAAAATTAATTTTGCAAACGTTAAATTTGACGAGAAAGGGTTGATCCCGGCGATTGTGCAGGATGCCAAAACCGGAGCGGTATTGATGTTAGCCTATATGAATGGTGAATCCCTGGCCCGGACGGCCGAAACAGGACAGACATGGTTCTGGAGCCGCAGCCGCCAGGAATTATGGCACAAGGGTGAGACCAGCGGCAACACTCAGGAAGTACAATCCATCACCTATGATTGTGATGGGGATGCTTTGCTGGTCAAAGTGGAACAAAAAGGCGTGGCTTGTCATACGGGCGCCTATAGTTGTTTCTTCAATCCTTTGTGGAATGCCGGCGAAGGTAAAAATTTACCGGTGCCGGAACCTAAACACGACAGTATTCCCGGTGTGCTGGCTGAACTTTATAAAGTAATCCTGTATAAACGGGAAAACGGCGGTCCCAAGAGTTATACTAAATATTTGTTTACCAGCGGTCAGGATAAGATTTTGAAAAAAGTGGGCGAAGAGAGTGCTGAGACTATTATCGCCAGCAAGAATAACAGCAAGGAAGAAGTGCTGTACGAGATGAGTGATTTGTGGTACCACTGTCTGGTACTGCTGGCTTATCATAATATTACGCCCGGTGAATTGCTGAGTGAGTTAGGCGGACGTCGTTCTAAAGAAAATAACAGCAAATACTAAAAGATGAAAAAAAAAGAACCTGCTTAGCCGGCAGGTTCTTTTTCTGTCTGATGAACCATAGTATTGAGATCCCCAGATAATTTTTAGAACTGGTGGTTATAGGCGATAAAAGGTAATATGATGTTACCAATAACGGCAAAGAAAGTAATCAGGTAGAACATCACGCGGCCAAAGGAAGCGGCATAGTAACAGGTACCATCCGGCAAAGCCTCCCGGTGACGGATGGCATTAACGTTAATGATGATGACGGTGGCGGTGAGAATGATGAGGATGCCCCAGATATTTACATATTCCAGCAGACCCATGTCCAGAGCTTCGGGCAGCAGGCTGGCGCCAACCATGATGTTGGCTACGCAACCGAACAGTGCCTCAGGAATCATCTCCAGGGGATCTACATGATGATAGATATTGATGAACAGCGTGAGCAGGGACCAAATGATGCAGCCGTACAGAGCGATGAAACATTTGGCATACAGGCCGAAACCGTCTCTTTTAACCCTGACTCCGGTAGCAAGCTCGGTCACGATATTTTTATCCGTAGATTTTTCCAGCTCAATATCGCCCCGGGTATTGCGGTATTCATATGCATAAGTGCTGACCAAACTTTTTTCAAAACGGTAACCGTCAATATCCAGGTTGCGGTTCACGTTGCTTTCCTTAGTATCGGCAACCAGTACCACACGTTTGGCCGTGTAAAAAGGCTCCAGATAGAAGACGAACTGTTGACCGTCCAGAGGAAAACGCTTGGTGGCAAAACTTTTATCCACGATGGCTTCCATACGTACCAGTTGATAATGGGTATTGCCTGATTTATAACTTTTAACGATATTTTTCTGCTTGATTACGCCGCGGTAGATTCGGAAATGATCTGCCATATCCTGAATCTCATCGCCGTCCCAACGGAACCAGGTCATAAAGTTTACCCAATATCCACCATGGGCCATGTCGATGTCATGGATGCCTTCAACATATGTGCCGCATAAAACCTTGGTGGCATCTTTGCTGACTTCCAGCAGGTCGGAAGCTACCTGGGGCTCAGTGTTCATCTTTTTATTCCAGGAACTTTCACTGTGGCTGATATCGGTATTCAGCATATAGGAAAAATAACCAAGGATAATACAACAGAGTAACGTAAAAATAAAAGCAATTTTTTTAATGTTACTGCGCTGGAAATCCGTTAATTTAGCAAAAAAAGGCAGAAACAATTCTTTCATGGTATCGCTCCTCAATATAAATTTGTTCGTAAAGAAAAAATAAAGGAAGAACAAGCACTGAAAACTTTCTAAATTTATTGTAGAACTTTTAATGAAGGTGCGCAACCGGCAATTTATAAAAATAACAGGTAAATTAAAAAAATATAAATAGTAAAACTTTTCTGGTTTTAACAGTTGTTCCCAAACCTGATTTAGGGTAAAATATCTTATATGGGGTGATGCAGGTATGGATATATATGACAGGGAAGAGGCTCTGGACATGGGGAAAGATAATAAACAGGATGTGGTTCGCATGGTCCTGGTGGTTGTACTTGCTATCATGACCTTATTCCTGATTTTGAATGTTAACCTGATTCAGGGCAACGGCAATTTGATTAATTATGCCGGCCGGCTCCGGGGAGGTTCTCAAAGACTGGTTAAAAATGAACTGGCTGGTTACAGTGATGATAAGTTGATGGGCGAGCTGGATGCTATCATGACAGAAATGCGGAGCGGCAAAGGAAATTTAGGTATCCATCAACTGGAGGATGATACTTATAATGAACTTTTGGCAGCGCAACAGGTGCAGTGGCTGGAATTGAAACAAATAATTTACGCCTATCGTCAGGACAAAACCTTGCTCCCGCAGCTGTATGGAGCCAGTGAAACTTACTATAAACTGGCCGATGCCACCGTGGATGCTGCCGAAGATTATGTGGATACCATCGTCCTGAAGATTAAGACCCTGGAAGTTTTGGATATGGTAGTCTTTGTCATGCTAGGTTTCATTTATGCTACGAAGTTAAAAGATATGCGTGACCTGCATAAAGAAAATTCGGCGTTGAATGCGCTGGCTTATCTGGACCAGGCAACTGGTTTGAGTAACAGCCGCGCCTGCAAGGAACGTTTGCATAACCCTGATCCTATTGCGGCGAATGTCCTGCTCACCTGTTTTATGTTTGATTTAAATAATTTAAAACCTACGAATGATAAGTTTGGCCATGAAGCCGGAGATAAATTGATAGCAGGATTTGCCAGGGCGTTAAAGCAGGCGGCACCGGCGCATATTTTTACCGGACGCAGCGGCGGTGATGAATTTATAGCCGTGGGAACAAGAATGGATATTGTGGCATGCCAGAAGTTTTTACAATATCTGGGAACTTGTGCTGCCAGGATAGAAAAAGAATTACCGGCGGGCGTCAAAATCAGTTTTGCAGAAGGGCATGCAATGAGCACGGAGTTTCCCGGTACAAATATTAAACAATTGATGGATCAGGCGGATAAACGCATGTATGCCAATAAAAAGATTATGAAACAAGCTTTAGGAATGGCTGTTAGATAGATAAAGCGGGGATAAGCTTGCTAATACTTAGTCTTTATGTAACTGTTGGGCGTAAAAATGAAAAACCTCTAAGTTCTTATTGACAAATCCCCAATTCTTCCCTTATAATACTCACATAACGCAAGTTTTGGGGGCGTAGCTCAGCTGGGAGAGCGTCTGAATGGCATTCAGAAGGTCATGAGTTCAAGTCTCACCGTCTCCACCACTTAAAACACGATAACCACACGGTTTAACGACCGTGTGGTTTTTTGTTTTGTGCAAAGTTTGTCAGGATTAGCGTCCAAGGAGCTATTTATGATTAAAAATTGAAAATTTTTATGGATGGCGGCATAAGGCCGCGAAATAAATAAAAAAGCTCCTGTGCTGATTATTTCGCCACATAGAGCCAGTTGGCAGAAGTATTGACAATGGCAGTTTTTTTGTATACTATTGACTTTAGTAGGTGGAAAGTAATTTCCATATTATTAGCACGATTGATGATTGATCAAGGAAGATTAATCGGCACAAGGTTCAAGAGCGGTCGAAGATTTATGCCGGCAGCTTTTTTTGAGCAAGCGGCAGGCTTTTCGACGCGAGTATTAAGGGGGGAGGAACTGTATGAATATCCATGAGTATCAAAGTAAACAGATTCTGAAATGGTACGGTATTAATGTACCTAACGGGCAACCGGCTTTCAGCCCTGAAGAAGCTGCCCGTATCGCTAAAGACCTGGGTACTCCGGTGGCTGTGGTCAAGGCTCAGATTTATGCCGGCGGTCGTGGTAAGGCTGGCGGTGTGAAGCTGGCACATAACATCGACGAAGTTAAATATTTTGCATCGCAACTGTTAGGTAAACGGTTGGTAACACATCAGACTGGACCTGAAGGCAAGGTAGTTAACCGTCTGCTTATCGAAGAGGGCTCTGATATTGAAAAAGAATATTATCTGAGCTTTGTCATCGATCGTAAGACCGCGCAGGTAGTTATGATGGGCAGTGCAGAAGGCGGCATGGAGATTGAAAAAGTGGCCGCGGAGATGCCGGACCGGATCTTTACGGAATATATTGACCCGGCTACTGGCTTGATGCCCTATCAAGCTAAGAAACTGGCTTACAGGATGGGCTTCAAGAAAGAAGTCCTGAATAAAGCCATGAGCTTTATGGAAAAATTATATACGGTGTTCGTAGAAAAAGATTGCTCTCTGGCAGAGATTAACCCGATGGTTGTGACTAAGGGAAATACGGTGGTTGCGTTGGACGCCAAGTTGAATTTTGATGACAGCGCCTTGTTCCGCCATCCCGACATTGTGGCTCTGCGCGATGAAAGCGAAGAAGATCCCAAGGAAAGTGCAGCAGCCAAAGCATCTTTGAGTTATGTCAACCTGGGCGGCGACGTGGCTTGCATGGTGAACGGCGCTGGCCTGGCTATGGCTACTGTGGATATTATTAAATTTTATGGTGGTGAACCTGCCAATTTCTTGGATGTAGGCGGTGACAGTACCGTAGAAAAGATTGCGGAAGCTTTCAGGATCATGCAGTCGGATGATCAGGTGCATAGTATTTTCGTGAATATCTTTGGCGGCATCAACAAATGTGATGTCATTGCCGGTGGTATCGTGGAAGCAGCAAAGGTTGTAGGTCTGAAAGTTCCGGTTATCGCCCGTCTGGACGGTACGAACGTTGAACAGGGCCGTGCAATCCTGGCTGAAGCTAAGGTTCCCCAGGTGCATATGGCGCCCCATATGACCGATGGCGCAAAGCTGGCTGTAGAGCTAGCAGCTAAAGTAGCTGCTGAACGTAAGGCGGCTGCAAAATCCGGGAAGGGGGCGTAATCATGTCTATCTATATTAATAAAAATACCAAGGTTGTGGTACAAGGTATTACGGGTCATCAGGCTTCGTTTCATACCAGGATTGCCCTGGATTACGGTACCAATATTGTGGCAGGTGTTACCCCGGGCCACGGCGGTGAAAAAGTTTTAGGCGGTATTCCCGTGTTTAATACGGTGCAGGAAGCAGTGGATGCCACTGGTGCTAATGCTTCTGTCATTTACGTACCGGCTCGTTTCGCAGCAGATTCTATCTGTGAAGCGGTAGCAGCTGATATGGATCTGGTTGTCTGCATCACTGAGCATATACCGGTACTGGACATGGTGAAGGTTCGTGCTTTCATGAAAGGCAAAAAGACCAAATTGATTGGACCCAACTGCCCCGGTATCCTGACGGTGGATGAATGTCGTCTGGGTTTGCTCCCGACATATATTCATAAGAAAGGGCATGTAGGCGTTATCAGCCGCAGCGGCACTTTGACCTATGAAGCAACTTATCAATTAACACTGGCTGGCGTAGGGCAGACGACTTGTGTCGGCCTGGGCGGCGACCCGGTTAAGGGGTTGGACTTTATCGAAGTCCTGGATGCTTTCAATAAAGATGACGATACTTACGCGATGGTTATGATTGGCGAGATTGGTGGTACAGCTGAGGAAGATGCAGCTAAATGGATTAAAGCCAACACCAAGAAACCGGTTATTGCCTTTATTGCTGGCCGTCAGGCACCTCCCGGCAAACGTATGGGACATGCTGGCGCTATCATCAGCGGTGGCAAAGGTACCGCTGCGGATAAGATTAAAGCTTTGAATGCTGCCGGTATTGAAGTGGCCGACACGGTAGCAGATATTGGTGAAACCATGGTTAAGGCTTTGAAGAAAGCCGGCATCTTTGAAAAATGCCATACTTGTTAAGCTAATTTCACAGGTTTAAGCTTAAATTTAGGACGAGTTGCATGATTAGTTCATGGACTCGTCCTTTTTATATATGTCTAAAGCATAGGGTATGGTATAATAAATTATTAATACTTGCTTTTGCGGGGGAGGGAAACTTGATGCGGAAATCAGTAATCTTGTTACTAAGTTTGGCTTTGTGCGGCTGCGTTAGCACCCAGGCGGCAGTCCCCGCCCAAACTTTGCATGATAATTTTTACTGGCTGGGGCAGATTAACAAAGCTACGGACGTGATTAACACAGAACAGGGACTTTTAACTGCAGATCAGGGACGACGTTTTGCTGCTGCGATTCACCAGGTTCTGGTTGAGGGTGAACGTCCGGGAGCTTACCGGCCACAGAATGTGATTACTTTTGAACCACTGCTTATTCAGGCCGGTGGCCCGGAAATTACCATGATTCATGCCGGACGCAGCAGTCAGGATATGCTGGCTACTACGGGAAGGATTCTCATACGTGAGGATTTGTTGAATCTGGCATCCTCTTTAAATGCAGTGCAGGGAACTTTAGTTAGCCTGGCAGAAAAACATAAAGATACGATTGTTCCTAATTATACAAACGGCGTGGTAGCACAGCCTAACAGTTACGGTCATTACCTGCTGGCTTATGCAGATGGTTTTAACCGTGATATGGAACGGGTACAGCAGTATTATGTGCGGCTTAATCTTTCACCCATGGGAGCTACGGTTTTGAATGGTACCAGCTGGCCGCTGAACAGAGACAGGATGGCTGCGTATCTTGGCTTTGACGGCCTGGCGTATAATACTTACGACGCCGGTCAGGTTTATACCTATGATAATGCTGCTGAAAGCAGTGCCGTGGTTACCAGCCTGGCCCTACACGTAGGCGGTTTTGTGGAAGACGTGATGCAGCAGTACGCCCAGCCTCGTCCCTGGATGTTGCTCCAAGAAGGCGGCGAAAATACTTATGTTAGCAGTGCTATGCCGCAGAAACGTAATCCGGGAATTTTAAACCGGACTCGCACAGATGCCAGTACGGTTTTGGGCAGCGCCGTCGGTTCTATCTTTAGGGCGCACAATGTACCACCCGGAATGGCCGATGCTCGTAGCAGTGAGATGAACAAGATGCTTCGGGATACGGATAAGGTCTTACAGAATTTCAACAAATGTTTGCGTGCCTTGCAAATTAATCCTGAGCGGGCCCTGGAAGAGTTAAATCTGGATTGGAGTGCCAGCCAGGAAGTAGCCGATGTGCTTATGCGAAAATATAAGGTGCCTTTCAGGATTGGTCACCACGTTAATTCGGAGATTGTAGGTTACGCCAGATTGCATGGCCTGACGCCGTTAACTTTTCCCTATACGGAAGTACAAAGAATTTACCGGGAAACAGTGGCAGCTTCCGGAGATAAAGCCATACCGGCAGCGTTACCGATGAGTGAGGCCGAGTTTAAGTCGACTCTTGATCCGGTAAGTATTGTACGGAACCGTGCGGTAAAGGGAGGACCCCAGCCGGCAGAGATGACCAAGATGTTAGCAGCCGGAAGGGAAAAGGTAGCAGCAAATCGTAAGTGGATACAAGATAAACGGGAACAGTTGGCAACTGCCAATAATAAGTTAAACCAGGATTTTGAGAAATTGAGACCATAGAAGACAAGGAGTTTATCATGATGACCAAAGTTTTACCGGACGTGACCCTGGCGGAGAAGATTGCGGTAGGCGCTGGAAAACATATTGCGGATTTAGTGTTTAAAGGCGGGCAGATTTTTAATGTCTTTACCGGCTCTTGGGAAAAGGCAGACTTAGCGATTAGTGGTAAAACCATCGTGGGTATAGGTACTGGGTATCGCGGTATTCAGGAATACGATGTGAGCGGCAGCTATTTGACACCAGGATTCCTGGATGCGCATATGCATATCGAAAGCACGATGCTGGCACCCCGGGAATTGGCCAAAGTTTTACTATTAAACGGTGTCACAGGTATTTTTGCTGATCCTCATGAGATTGCCAACGTGTTGGGCTTGGATGGGATGCAGTTTATGCTCCACGAAACGGAAGACCTGCCTCTGGATGTATATTTTCTTGCTCCAAGTTGTGTACCGGCTACAGATATGGAAACCAGTGGCGCTTGTTTAACGGCAGCTGACCTGCAAACTTTACTGGCTAATCCGCGCCTGGTTGGGATTGGAGAAATGATGAACTACCCTGGAGTGGTCAGTGGCGTTCCCGAGGTACTGGAGAAATTATCTTTGCCGGAGAAACCTTTGGTGGACGGTCATGCTCCGGAACTTGCCGGCAAAGCTCTTAACGCATATCTCACTGCGGGCATCAGTTCGGAACATGAAGCAACGACGCTGGCGGAAGCACAAGAGAAACTGGCACGAGGCATGTATATTTTCCTGCGGGAAGGGTCGTCAGCGCATAATTTGCTGGATCTGTTACCACTAGTAAATGATAAAAACTGCCGGCGGTGTTGTTTGGCCACGGATGATCGGCACTTGGACGATTTAATCAGTGAGGGTAGTATTAATTATCTGGTTGAAGCCGGGGTTATTCATGGTTATCCGGTGGAGCAGCTTCTAACGATGGCGACTTTAAATACTGCGGAACATTTTCGCCGGTATGACTTAGGGGCCTTGGCTCCCGGGTATAAAGCTGATATTAATATTTTTAAAGATTTAACTACTTTTGAACCGGAGATGGTATGCAAGGATGGCCAGATATTGGTCAAGGATCGTCAGCTTTTGTGGGAAAGCGCACCAGTATCAGATATTCCTACGGATTCCATGCATGTACAGCCGCTAACGGCAGCCTCTTTTAAAATTCCGGCAACGGGAAAAAGAATGCAGGTCATTGTCTCTCAGGAAGATAAGCTGGTGACAGAAAGGCGGACGGCAGTTCCTAAAATAGAGGATGGCTGCGCTGTTAGCGATACCACACGGGATATTTTGAAACTGGCAGTGTGCGAACGCCATCATGCTACGGGCAATATCGGGCTGGGTTTTGTACAAGGCTTTAAGCTTCAGCGGGGAGCGCTGGCATCTACAGTTGCCCATGATAATCACAACCTGATCATCGTAGGTACCAATGATGAAGATATGCTGGTGGCGGCCAATGCCCTGGTGGATGCCGGTGGTGGCCTGGTGGGAGTAGAGGGTGGTAAAGTACGGGCGTTGTTACCTTTGCCGGTGGCAGGGTTAATGAGCGCCTGTCCGTCGGATGAAGTGCTGTCCCAGTTAAAAGAGCTGCAGTATTGGTCCAGGGAAATAGGCGTGCCGGAGAGTCTGAATGCTTTTATGCAGTTATCTTTCCTGGCGCTGCCTGTGATTCCGCATCTTAAACTTACAGACCGCGGTTTGGTGGACGTGGATATTTTTGCAATCAGTTCTTTGTGGACGGAATAGGTTTGGGCCGTAACTTGTCAATAATAGTCAGGCCCGGGTATCTTTACAATTAAAAATTTGAGGAAGGTAGTGCCGGTAAGATTATCGGCACTATTTTTTTATAGTTGTTGTTTTTACAACCGCTTTTTTTATTTCTTTCCCGTACAATAAAATTGTTCAAGAAGACTTCATGTGACACAGATAAGATAGAAATTGGTTTTAGGGGAGGTTATGCTATGGAACAGAAAATGTTTTGTTATCAATGTGAACAGACCATGTGTGGCACCGGTTGTACCGGTATGGCCGGCGTATGCGGCAAAAAGTTTGCCACTGCCGGACTGCAGGACAAGTTGACCGGGACATTAATCGCATTAGCAGGTCAGTTTGCCGGCAAGGATGTGCCGGAAAAAGTAGCCACGGTTTTGATGGAAGGGTTATTTACTACTATCACCAATGTTAACTTTAACGACGCCACTTTGGCGGAACAGATTGCCAAGACCGGAGCTGCTGCTCAGGGAACTTTAGCTGCTTATGATATGAAAAAGCTGTGGCAGCATCAGGATGAGGATATCCGTTCCTTAAAGTCTCTGATTTTGTTTGGCTTACGGGGGATGGCTGCCTATGCTTATCACGCCAAGATGTTGGGTTACTCCGACCAGGAGGTTAACAATTTTTTTGCGGAAGGTCTGGCCGCGGTAGGCGCGGATCTGGCCATGCCGGAATTATTACCCATGGTACTAAAGGTGGGTGAGATTAACTTAAAGTGCATGGCTCTTTTAGACAAGGCTAACACTGAAAGTTACGGCAATCCGGTTCCCACCACGGTATCATTGACTGTCGAGAAGGGACCCTTCATCGTAGTTACCGGTCATGACTTAAAGGATCTGGAGCTGCTGCTCCAGCAAACAGAGGGTAAAGGCATCGATATCTATACCCACGGGGAGATGTTGCCGGCTCATGCTTATCCTAAACTCAAGGCTTATAAACATTTGAAAGGCAATTTTGGTACTGCCTGGCAGAATCAGCAGAAAGAATTTGATAATTTGCCGGCACCGATTCTTTTTACGACCAACTGCCTCATGCTGCCCCGTCAAAGTTATCTGGACCGGGTATTCACCACAGAAGTGGTTTCTTTCCCCGGGGTAGTGCATATTGGAGAGCAAAAAGATTTTGCACCCGTGATTGCTAAGGCGCTGGAGCTGGGCGGGTATGCTGAGGCGCAGGAACGTACCGGAATTAATGGCGGCAAAACGGTAATGACCGGGTTTGGCCACGGTACTGTTTTAGGAGTAGCAGATAAAGTTATTGAGGCAGTTAAAGCCGGTGCTATCAAGCATTTCTTCCTGGTTGCCGGTTGCGATGGCGCTAAACCGGGACGTAACTACTATACGGAATTCGTAAAACAGACCCCCAAGGACAGTGTGGTTTTAACCCTGGCCTGCGGTAAATATCGTTTCAACGATTTGGATCTGGGGACTATTGGTGGCCTGCCCCGGTTGATGGACATGGGTCAGTGCAACGATGCCTATAGTGCCATCCAGGTGGCTATTGCCTTGGCCGGCGCTTTTAAGTGTGGTGTTAATGACTTGCCGCTGTCCATGGTTTTGTCCTGGTACGAGCAAAAAGCAGTTTGCATCCTTCTGACCTTGTTGCACCTGGGTATCAAGAATATTCGTCTGGGTCCCTCTTTACCGGCCTTTGTTTCCCCCAATGTTTTAAAGTTTTTGGTAGATAATTACGGAATTGCGCCGATTACTACTCCGGAAGCCGATTTAAAAATGTTGCTGGGACAATAAACACGCCATAGGTTTTGCAGGATTAGAAAAATTTTCCCGGAGTCCATATTCTATCAAGAAAAATAGTTCTGAAATAAAGGAGCCGCTGGCAAAATTTGCCGGCGGCTTTTTGACTTGCGCTAAAATTTTTAATTTCTGAACGGTGTTTCTAAACTTATTCTCCGTTCACTTTGATTAGTTTATCAACTTTATATTTAAAAACAAAATTTCGGCTGGTATTCCAAAATTGTACCCGGAATTTTCCTCCGGTCAGTAGAAGATGATCCAGTTCGGTACTGCCGATTAGACCGATATTTACGGCCAAATTCCACAGGCCTCGGGCATCCAGGTTTTCCAGCAGGTTCACGTTAATGAAACGATCTTCCCGAGTAGCCAGGCCGTCTACGTCCACGGCATCCACCACTGCCTTTTCTCCGGCGGCATAAGCCAGCAAATCTTTTTCCAGGCTGGTAAGATTATCGGCGGGATAATAGCGGGGGGTCTTGCCGGGCTGTACCCGGATGTCATTCCAGGAGTTAACGGTTACCAAAAGAGGCAACCCGCCGCTGGGATTGGGAATCATAATTACGGTAGACCGGTTCTCTTCCTGTACTTGAGGCTCGCCGTGAAAAATTTTTGCCAGCAAGGCGGTTACCTGGCTGCTTAAAGTATCCATATCTGTCCCTCACCTTTCCTCTTAACCTTGTCTTTATTATAACATGTAAACGTAAAGATTTTGCAAAAAGCTACAAGAATAGTTGCAGGCAGAAAAAGTATGGGATATAATAAATTTAATAGGTATTTACCATACATACATGAATATATATGTAGGTATCTATATATCTTAACTTATTTTAATGAAAGAAGGGTGAAGTAAGTATGACCAAGCAAATGAAAACCATGGACGGCAATACTGCCGCCGCCTACGTCTCTTACGCTTTTACGGACGTAGCCTGCATTTATCCTATTACTCCGTCCTCACCGATGGCGGAAGCGGTAGATGAATGGGCTGCTAACGGTAAGAAAAACTTGTTCGGCCAGACGGTGAAATTGATGGAGATGCAATCGGAAGCTGGTGCCAGTGGTGCGGTACATGGCTCTCTCTCCTCCGGTGCTCTGACTTCAACCTATACGGCATCTCAGGGCTTGCTCCTCATGATTCCTAACATGTATAAGATTGCCGGCGAACTTTTACCTGGTGTATTTCATGTGTCTGCCCGCGCCCTGGCCACCAGTTCTTTGAGTATTTTCGGTGACCATCAGGATGTGATGGCTTGCCGTGCCACTGGTTTTGCCATGCTGTGTGAAAGCGGCGTCCAGGAAGTTATGGACCTGGCTGCGGTGGCACATCTGTCTGCCATCAAGGGCCGCGTGCCGTTTGTGAATTTCTTTGACGGGTTCCGCACCAGTCATGAAATTTCTAAGATTGAAGTTATGGATTACAACGATTATGCAAAGATGTTGGATTGGGATGCGGTAAAGTCTTTCCGTCAGAGAGGCTTGAATCCTGATAAGCCTGTGATTCGCGGTACGGCTCAGAACCCGGATATTTATTTCCAGACCCGCGAAGCAGTGAACAGTTATTACAATGCGCTGCCGGCAATCGTAGAAGATTACATGGGTCAGATCAGTAAGGTGACCGGCCGTGAATACCATCTGTTTAATTATTACGGCGCACCTGACGCTACCGAAGTGGTAGTAGTTATGGGCAGCACCGCTCAGACGGCGGTTACTGTAGCGGAAAAACTGAATAAGGAAGGCAAGAAGGTCGGCGTACTGGTAGTACATTTGTTCCGTCCGTTCTCCGTTCAGCATTTCCTGGCGGCAGTGCCTAAGACCGTGAAGAAGATTGCCGTGCTGGATCGTACCAAGGAACCGGGCAGCTTAGGCGAGCCTTTGTATCTGGATGTACGTAATGCCTTTTATACGGATAGCCGTCGTCCTGTTATCGTAGGCGGCCGCTATGGCTTGGGCAGTAAGGATACTCTGCCTGCTGATTTACTGGCCGTGTTTGAGAATCTGGAGACTGCTGAGCCGAAAAATGGTTTTACCATTAGCATTACCGATGATGTTACCGGTCATTCCATTAAAGCATCCAAGGCGCTGGACGTAACACCTTCCGGCACCAAGGGCTGTAAGTTCTGGGGTCTGGGCAGTGATGGTACCGTAGGTGCAAACAAGAGCGCTATTAAAATTATCGGCGATCATACCAGCATGTATGCCCAGGGTTACTTCTCTTACGATTCTAAGAAGAGCGGCGGCGTCACTGTTTCTCATCTGCGTTTTGGCAAGGAACCTATCCGGCAGCCGTATTTGATTGATGCCGCAGATTTTGTTGCCGTGCACAATCAATCTTATGTCCATAAATATGATGTGACCGCAGGCCTGAAGAAGGGCGGTACTTTCCTCTTGAACTGCAACTGGAGCGCAGCCGACCTGGATAAGGAACTGCCGGGCAGCCTGAAGAGCTATATTGCCAAGAATGAGATTAAATTCTACATTATTGATGCCGTCAAAATTGCCCAGAAGATTGGTTTGGGCGGTCGTATCAATATGATCATGCAGTCTGCTTTCTTTAAACTGGCTGACATTATTCCTCTGGCAGATGCCTTAAAATATTTAAAGGATGCGGTAGTTACCAGTTATGGCAAAAAAGGCCAGAACGTGGTGGATATGAACAATGCTGCCATCGATGCCGGCGTTAATGCCATTGAAGCAGTAAAAGTTCCGGCTGCCTGGGCTACGGCTACCGGTACGAATGAACCGGCTAAGACCGACAACGAGTACGTAGATAAATTACTGGTACCCATGAACAGGCTGGAAGGCGATAAACTGCCGGTCAGTGCGTTTAAGGGCCATGAAGACGGTACTTTCCCCTCCGGCACTGCCGCTTACGAAAAACGCGGTATTGCGATTAACGTACCGGAATGGGATGTTACCAAGTGTATCCAGTGCAACCAGTGTGCTTTTGTCTGCCCTCATGCTTCCATCCGTCCGGCACTTCTTACGGCTGATGAAGCAGCAAAACTGCCTAATGGTTATGGTTCCAAGGATGCTATCGGCATCAAGGGCACCAAATTTGCTATGATGGTTAGTCCGCTGGATTGCGAAGGCTGCGGCAACTGCGCTCAGATTTGCCCGGTTAAGGCTCTGACCATGAAGCCGTTGGCTTCTCAGATGGATAAAGCTCCTGTATGGGATTACTTTATGCATAAGGTAACGCCGAAACCGAATCCGCTGGGAAAGACTTCCGTGAAGGGCGTACAGTTTGAACAGCCCTTGCTGGAATATAGCGGTGCTTGCGCCGGCTGCGGTGAAACTCCGTATGCCAAACTGGCAACCCAGCTCTTTGGCGACCGCATGATGATTGCCAATGCCACCGGCTGCACCTCTATTTGGGGCGCTTCCGCACCGGCAATGCCTTATACTAAGAATGCTGAAGGCCACGGCCCGTCTTGGGCGAACAGCCTGTTTGAGGATAACGCTGAGTATGGTCTGGGTATGTTCCTGGGCGTAGAACAGTCCCGTAACCGTGTGAAAGATTTAATCGCCGAAGCTCTAAAAGAGGGCGTAGGTGCTGAACTGCAAGCGGCTATGGAAGACTGGACCAAGAATATGAACGTGACCGAAGGTACCCGGGAACGGGCGGCTAAACTGGCGGCAGCGTTGAAGAAAGAAGCTAAGGGCAAAGCTACCCTGGAAACCCTGCTCAGCCTGGAGCAATACTTTATCAAGCGCAGCCACTGGATCTTTGGTGGCGATGGCTGGGGTTACGATATCGGTTACGGTGGTCTGGACCATGTGCTGGCCAGCGGTAAGAACGTCAATGTTCTGGTCTTCGATACCGAAGTTTACTCCAACACCGGCGGACAATCCTCCAAGTCTACGCCGACAGCTGCAGTAGCACAATTTGCTGCCAGCGGCAAACGGACCAAGAAAAAAGACTTGGGCATGATGGCTATGAGTTACGGCTATGTTTATGTAGCACAGGTAGCTATGGGCTATGACAAGAACCAGGTGCTGAAAGCCATGAGAGAAGCAGAAGCTTATGACGGACCTTCTCTGATCATCGCTTACTGCCCGTGCATTAACCATGGTCTCAAAGCCGGCATGGGTTGCAGTCAGCTGGAAGAAAAACGTGCGGTTGAGTGTGGCTATTGGGCTAACTACCGTTATAATCCGGAACTGAAGGAAAAAGGCCAGAATCCGTTTACTCTGGATTCCAAGGAACCTACGGCTGATTTCCAGGAATTCCTGATGGGTGAAGTACGGTACAGTTCTTTGAAGAAGGGCTTCCCCGAAATTGCCGATGAACTCTACAAGAAGACCGCGGCTGATGCTAAGGCTCGTCTGGAAGGCTACAAGAAACTGGCGGCAGAGAAATAATTAAAAATGGCAGGGAGCGTTGAACTCCCTACGTTGTTACACCTCCAAGGAAGGCGGCTCTTAAGGGCCGCCTTCTTTACTTGGACATCCTCCTGCCGGAGGATTTTCTTCTACGTTGTCAAGGCCGTTATTCTATGTTAAACTATCTGCGACAGCTTTTTAAACTACAGCTTTAGTTTTAGTGAAGGAGCACGCATGCTGATTTTCGTTTGTACTTTCCTGGGTGGTATCGCCCTATTCTTATACGGGATGCAGTTGATGGGCGACGGCCTGCAGAAAGCCGCCGGTGCTAAATTGCAGCAGTTTCTGGCTGCCCTGACCGGCGTCTTGGCCATGGGTGTGGTTGTAGGTGCTGTAGTAACCGCATTGCTACAATCCAGCAGTGCTACCACGGTCATGACGGTGGGGCTTGTGAACGCAGGGCTTTTGACTTTGAAACAAGCTTTTGGCATCGTCATGGGTGCCAATATCGGCACTACCATCACGGCTCAGTTGATTGCGTTTAACCTGGCAGATTATGTGACGGTGCTTATTTTTGTAGGTTTTTTGATGCAGCTGTTAGCAAAAAGGGACCGGCCTCGTTTTGTAGGGCAGGTCTTATTGGGTTTCGGACTCCTGATGCTGGGCATGAACCTGATGAGCCAGGCAGCTATGCCGTTACGTGAATATCACGGCTTTGTTACTTTCATTTCTCGCTTTGCGGCACAGCCGCTCCTAGGTGTGGCTGTAGGTACCATGATGACTATCTGTGTGCAGAGCAGCGCGGCTACTATCGGTATCCTGATGGCCATGGCGGGACAGGGATTGATTCCTTTGGAAGGCGCCATCCCCGTGCTCTTGGGTGACAATATAGGCACGTGTATTACCGCGGTTCTGGCAGCGTTTCATACCAATGCTACGGCCAAACGGGTTGCCTTGAGTCATGTGCTGTTCAACTTTTTTGGCTGCATTCTCTTCATCTGCTTCTTACATTATTTTGTGGATCTGGTTCGCTATATTTCTCCGGAAGGGGATATTGCCAGACAGATTGCCAACGCCCATTCGGCCTTTAACGTTTTGAATACCTTAATCTTTTTGCCGCTGGCCGGGCCTTTTATTAAACTGGTGGAGTATCTGCTGCCGGAAAAGGGAGAGATTATTAACCGCCGGCCGGTTTATCTGGATGATAATATGCTGCGTACACCCGGCGTAGCTTTGGGACTGGCTACTAAAGAAGTGGTACGGATGGGACAGATTGCCATAAAAGATGTGCAGATTGCCCTGGAATCTTTAAATAATTATGATGAAGAAAAAGTTAAATATGTCTTGGAACATGAACCGGTAGTAGATGATTTGGAAGAAGATATAACCGTTTATCTGACCAAGATTTCGGAAACCGGTCTTTCTGATGAGCTGAGCAGCCGGCACACGGGACTGCTTCACGCTGTCTCTGATTTGGAACGTATTGGCGATCATGGCGAGACCCTGGCTAAACGTGCACGTAGTATTTTTGGCGAGCAGGTGGAATTCTCGGAACAGGCCAAAACGGAACTGCACCAGTTAGGTGTGTTAACCGTAGAGGCTGCGACCATGAGTCTGGAGGCTCTGGAAAAAGATGACAGGGAACTGGCCAAGAAAGCCTGGGATAAGTGCCGTGAGGTTAAAGCTTATCAGAAAGAGATGCGTAAAAGCCATATCCAGCGTTTGCAGGAAGGAACCTGTTCTCCTCAGGCGGGTTTTGTGTTGATGGAATTAATCATTAATATGAAACGTATCAGCGATCACAGTAAAAATGTAAGCCAGCTGGTGCTGGGGATTTTCTAAGCTCCTCGTTGTAAAATATTTCCCGGGAAAAGCCGGCATCGCTTGACAAATTTTCTACTATTGCTTATAATAAGTCACGTCATTGATTGCGGAAATAGCTCAGTGGTAGAGCACAACCTTGCCAAGGTTGGGGTCGCGAGTTCGAGCCTCGTTTTCCGCTCCAGATTTTTTCAGCCCAATGCTCATGCGTTGGGCTTTTTATATCTTGTCAACTTGAACAGCTTGTGCTAAAATAATATAGTATCATTAAAAATGGATAAGCATGCTTAGCCGTTTTCCTCATACTAATTTGAGAAGTAATTATATACTAAGGGAGGATTTTTAAATGAACGTGCAAGTAACCAGAGAAGGCAACGAAGCAACTTTACATATCACGGCACCTGCCGCTGATGTCAACAAGGGATTTAAACAGGCAGTCGCTAAGATTGCCAATGAGGTAAAGATTCCCGGTTTCCGTAAAGGCAAAGCTCCCCGCCAGATCATAGAGATGCATTATGGTAAGGATTCTGTAAAACAGGAAGCTTTTGAAATTGTGGCCAATAAGGCTTATTCTGAAGCAGTTGAGCAGGAAAAACTGGTCCCTGTTTCCGACCCCAAGATGGAAAAGTACACCTTTGAGGAAAACAAGGATTTGGACATGAACCTGAAAGTAACCCTGCGTCCGGAACCGGAACTGGGTGAGTATAAGGGCCTGCATGTAGATAAAAAAGAAATCAAGGTTACGGATGAAGAAGTTGACAAGGCTGTAAACGAGCTGCGTAACCGTCATGCCAAGATGGTAGCTGCACCAGCTGATGCTATTATCGAGAAGGGCGATTTTGCCGTAATTGACTTTGCTGGTACCGTGGATGGGGAACCGTTCAGCGGCGGCGAAGGTAAAGGCTATCCCCTGGAAGTTGGTTCCGGCTCTTTCATCCCCGGCTTTGAGGACCAGCTTATTGGTTTGAAGAAAGGTGACGCTACCGATGTAGACGTTACTTTCCCGGAAACCTATTTTGTGAAGGAACTGGCTGGTAAAGAAGCTGTCTTCAAGGTTAACATCCAGGAAGTTAAGCACAAGGAATTACCGGAACTCACTGACGAGTATGTAGCAGCAAACACGGATGTGAAGACGGTAGCCGACCTGAAGGCTGAGTACCGGAAACAGATGGAAACTGCCGCCGCAGAAGACACTAAGAATATGTATGAAAAAGATCTGGTAGATACCGCCGTGAAGAATGCCAAGTTTGAAATTCCCGGTGTGATGATTGAAGATAAGATCAGCCAGATGATTGAAGAGATGAAGCTGAGCCTGGAAAGCCGCAAGATGAGCCTGGAAGCTTATCTGCAGTATACCGGCATGGATATGGCAAAGCTGCGCGAAGCTCAAAAGCCTCGTGCTGAAGAAGCTGTACGTACCGACTTGGTTCTGGATGCTATCGCCAAGAAAGAAAACATCCAGGTGGACATGAAGGACGTAGATGCTGAAATTAAAGCTATTGCTGACCAGCACGGTGCCAGCGTTCAGGACGTTAAGAGCATTATCCAGGGCAATAACACCATGGGCCTGCTTTTAGCAAACATCCTGCGCCGCAAGGCTGCGCATGTGATCATCGACAGCGCTAAGTAATTATGAGGCGGCGGAGCATAGTCTCCTGCCGCCTTTTTTGCCTTTAGTCCAAAGAGGAGGACCTATGAATTTTGTACCTATCGTCGTAGAACAGTCCCGTAACGGAGAACGTTCCTATGATATTTATTCCCGTTTACTGAAAGACCGGATAATTTTTCTGACCGGTGAGATTGATGATAATACGGCTAATGTGGTTATCGCACAGTTGTTATTCCTGGAGTCCGAGAATCCGGACAAGGATATTCATCTGTACATTAATAGTCCTGGTGGCAGCGTTTCTGCCGGTATGGCCATTTACGATACCATGCAGTATATTAAGCCGGATGTCTCCACTATTTGTGTGGGCATGGCGGCCAGCATGGCCAGCGTACTGTTGATGGCCGGGACCAAGGGTAAACGCTTTGCGCTTCCCTATTCCACGGTGCTGATCCATCAACCCCTGGGGGGAGTGCAGGGACAGGCTTCGGATATTGCTATTCATGCCAAGGAAATCCTGCGGGTACGGGAAAATTTGTATGAGGTTATGGCTAAGCATACCGGCCAAACCAAGGAAAAAATTGCGGCTGATACCAACCGGGATAATTTCCTGACCAGTATGGAAGCAAAAGCTTACGGTATTATTGACGAAGTCATTACCCGTAAGCCGGTTGTGAAAGAACATAAGGAGTAACAAGATGAAATTTACTGATGGTACTGGCAACGAGAACGGCATCGTTTGTTCCTTTTGCGGCAAGCGGGAGGACCAGGTTAAACGTTTGCTCGCCGGGCGTAACGGCTATATTTGCGACGAATGCATAGCTTTGTGCAACGAAGTCCTGCGAGAAGACACCCAGGGCGGTGAAAAGGAACCGCTTGCGGTGGAAGAGTTGCCGAAACCTAAGGAAATCAAGGCCATCCTGGACGAATATGTGATTGGGCAGGAAGAAGCTAAAAAGACTTTATCCGTAGCCGTTTATAATCACTATAAGCGTATCAATTATGAGATGGCTAATGAAGAAAGCGAAAGCGATGTAGAACTACAAAAGTCCAACATCCTGATGCTGGGTCCGACTGGCAGTGGCAAAACTTTACTGGCACAGACCCTGGCTAAGATCCTGAAGGTACCTTTCGCCATTGCAGATGCCACCACGCTGACAGAAGCAGGTTATGTGGGCGAAGATGTGGAAAATATTCTGCTCAGGCTGATTCAGAATGCCGACTATGATATTGAAAAAGCACAGCGTGGCATCGTCTATATTGATGAAATTGATAAGATTGCCAGAAAAGGCGAGAACATGTCCATCACCCGTGATGTAAGTGGTGAAGGCGTACAGCAGGCGCTGTTAAAGATTCTGGAAGGTACTGTTTCCAACGTACCGCCTCAGGGTGGTCGCAAACATCCTCACCAGGAATTTATCCAGATTGATACGACGGATATTCTTTTCATCTGCGGCGGTGCTTTTGCCGGCCTGGAACATATTATCAAGGACCGGGTCAGCGAGAAAAACCTGGGTTTTGGCGCCGATATCCGCAAGAAGGGCGAAGAAAATACCGGAGACATTTTGAAAAAAGTGATGCCGGAAGATTTGATGAAATTCGGGCTCATCCCGGAATTTGCCGGACGTCTGCCCGTGGTTGTCACCCTGGATTCTTTGGACAAGATGGCGTTGGTACGTATCTTGCAAGAACCCAAGAACGCGCTGGTTAAGCAGTACCAGAGTTTCCTGAAGATGGACGACGTGGACCTGACGTTTGAGCAGGGCGCCATTGAAGCCATCGCGGAAGAAGCGCTGCGCCGGGAAACCGGTGCCAGAGGTCTCAGAGCCATCATCGAAGGTATCATGCGCGATGTGATGTATGAAGTACCGTCCCGGGATGATGTAAAAAAATGTGTGGTCACAGAGGCAACGGTGCGTAAGCATGCGGAACCGGACATGATTGTGGCGTGAAACTTTACAATTTAAGGGTGTAGCAGGTTAGCTACACCCTTTCTTTTTCTGCCTCTTTTTTCTGAAGGGAAGTTGTGTTAAAATTATAGTATCAAATAGTGGAGGTAATAGATTGACTACAAATTATAAGTTAGTTCCTGTATTACCCTTACGCGGTCTGATGGTCTTTCCGGGCATGATCGTGAACCTGGATGTGGGTCGTGTCCGTTCGGTGAATGCCGTGGGTGCGGCGACGGATGCCGGCAAAAAAATTTGTCTGGCGACTCAACGGGAAGCTATGACTGGCGACCCCACCTTGAAGGACTTGTTTCCTGTAGGCACCATAGCCGAAGTGAAACAACTTTTGAAACTGCCGGGCGGTACGATGCGTATCCTGGTGGAAGGTCTGGAACGCTGTGAAATTAAAAATCTGGAACTGGTTAAAGCCAGAGAAGAATATCTGGAAGGGTCTGTGGAACTTTTACCGGCAATCCTGCTGGAAAAAGATCGAGGCCAGATAGAAGCTTTGCGTCGCCTGTTGATAGAAACTTTTGAGAAGTGGGTCATGACGGGCAAGAAAATTAATAACGATGTCCTGCTGTCCTTTAAGGATAAACCGGACCCCAGCCTGGTGGCGGATACCATTGCCGGTTTCTTAGATTTATCCCTGAAAGAGAAAATTGACCTTTTGGGAACACAGGATGTAAAAATCCGGATGCAGATGCTATATGGGTATCTGACTAAAGAATTGGAAATCGTAAACCTGGAAAAAAATATTGAAGACCAGGTTCATGAACAAATTGAGAAGAACCAGAAAGAATATTACCTGCGGGAAAAAATCAAAGCCATCAGCAAAGAATTAGGCGAAGGCAATGATGAACAGGCTGAGATTGAGGAATATAAGGATAAGGTAAAAAATTTGCAGCTCCCTGAAGAAGTTAGCAAGGGGTTGTATAAAGAAATTGAACGTTTACGCAAGATGCCGCCCATGATGGCGGAAAGCGCGGTAATCCGTAATTATCTGGATGTGGTTCTGGAGCTGCCCTGGGGTAAGTTTGCCCAGGATAATTTTGATATCAAGCATGCGGCCAGAATTCTGGATCAACACCATTATGGGTTGACCAAAGTCAAGGAACGTATCCTGGAATATTTGGCCGTGCGCCAGATGACCAAGTCCAATAAAGGGCCCATCCTGTGTCTGGTAGGACCTCCGGGTGTAGGCAAAACGACCCTGGCGCGCAGTATCGCTACGGCTATGAACCGAAAATTTATCCGGGTCAGTCTGGGCGGCGTGCGCGATGAAGCAGAAATTCGCGGCCACCGGCGTACCTATATCGGAGCTATGCCGGGACGAATCATGCACGGCATGGGTAAAGTCGGGTGTATGAACCCGGTCTTTTTACTGGATGAAGTTGATAAGATGGCCAGCGATTTTCGGGGAGATCCGGCGGCAGCCTTATTAGAAGTTCTGGATCCGGAGATGAATAATACTTTTAGCGACCATTTTGTGGAATTCCCCTTTGATTTATCCAAAGTTTTCTGGATTGTGACCGCGAATACGGTAGAAACGATTCCGGCTCCGCTGCTGGACAGGGTGGAAGTAATCCAACTGTCAAGTTATACGGAGGAAGAAAAGTACAAGATTGCTGAGCTGCATCTGCTGCCCAAGGAGATGGAGGCCAGCGGCCTGACGGAGAAAACGTTAACCATCACGGCGGGAGCTATGCGCCATGTAATCCGTGATTACACCAGGGAAGCCGGTGTCCGGAACCTGGAACGGAAAATTGCAACTATTTGCCGCAAGACGGCTTATCGTATCGTGACCGGCGTAGAAAAAGCGGCCCATGTTACCAGTAGTAATCTGACTGATTACCTGGGGCCGATAATTTATCTGGAAACGGACCTGAAAGCCAGAGCCGAGATAGGCATTGTGACGGGTTTGGCCTGGACCAGCGTGGGCGGTGAAGTTCTTAAGGTGGAAGTGCTGGTGACCAGGGGCAAAGGCGTCCTGACCTTGACGGGCCAGTTAGGCGATGTGATGAAAGAATCGGCTACGGCAGGGTACACTTTTATTCGTTCCCGTTCCGATAAGCTTAAGTTAAATCCCAAGTTCTATGAAGAACATGATATCCATATCCATATTCCTGAAGGCGCTATTCCTAAAGACGGGCCTTCGGCAGGCATCACGATGGTAACCGCGATGGTAAGTGCCTTGACAGGACGTAAGGTCAAGGCGGATTTGGCCATGACCGGTGAAATTACCTTGTCAGGTAAGGTCCTGCCTATCGGCGGGCTAAAGGAAAAAGCCTTAGCGGCACACCGGTATGGGATTAAAACTATCCTGATCCCTGAAAAAAATATTCAGGATTTGGAAGAATTGCCCAAGAAAGTCAGAAATGAAATTAAGTTTATCCCTGTCAGTCATATGGATCAGGTCTTAAAATTAGCCCTGGAGGACTAAGATTAATGAAGCAGAATTTTGATGTTGCCATCATTGGTGGTGGTCCGGCGGCAATTTTTGCCGCCTATGAGTTTACAGAAAAATATCCTGAGCTTTCCATATTAATCCTGGAGGAAGGCTTGCCGGTTGAAAAACGGCATTGCCCCCTGGCTTCCGGAAAATCTACCCAGTGCCTGCATTGCGTACCCTGCGCGATTATGCGTGGTTTTGGCGGCGCCGGAGCTTTTTCGGATGGAAAGTATAATTTTACTACGGAGTTTGGTGGCTGGCTGACAGATTATCTGCCTAAAAAGACGGTCATGGAACTGATTGATTACGTGGATGAACTGAATCTGAGACATGGAGCGCCGGGTGCTTATTTCAGTACTAAGAATGCTACCATTGGTAAGATTGCCCTTGGCTATGACCTGCATCTTTTGAATGCTAAGGTGCGCCATCTGGGAACAGAAAATAATCTTAAGATTATGGCTTCCATCTATAATTATCTGGCTAAGAAAGTGGAGATTAGATGTCAGACTAAGGTTAAAACCTTTACCAAAGAAGGAGACCAGTTTGTGCTGGAAACCAGTAGCGGTCAGGTCAGAAGCACTTATCTGATTGCTGCTCCCGGACGGGCCGGTGCTGAATGGTTCACGGACGAATGCAAGCGTCTGGGACTGCAGTTTACCAATAATCAGGTAGACGTAGGTGTGCGGGTAGAGGTACCGGCACAGGTATTCAAACATATCACTGACGAGGTATACGAGGCAAAACTTTTGTACCGGACCAAAAAATATAACGATCTGGTACGTACTTTCTGTATGAATCCCTATGGTTATGTGGTTGCTGAGAATACGGACGGTATTGTCACAGTGAATGGACAAAGTTATGCAGATCCAAAGCTGCACAGTGAAAATACCAACTTTGCGCTGCTGGTCAGCAATACTTTTACTAGTCCTTTCACGGAGCCGCACCAGTATGGTAAGCGCATCGCTTCTTTTAGTAATATGCTGGGTGGCGGTGTCTTACTCCAACGGTTTGGCGATTTGATTCATGGCCGCAGGACTAACGTGCGGCGTTTGCTCAAGAGTTTCACCAGGCCGACATTACCGGCGACACCGGGAGATTTGAGCCTGGTTCTGCCTAAACGTCAACTTGACGATATCATTGAGATGATTTATGCATTGGATAAAGTGGCACCGGGCATGGCTAATGATGACACCTTGCTGTACGGTGTGGAAGTTAAATTTTACAGTTCCCGTTTGAAACTGGACAAACATCTGGAAACCAAAATACCCAATTTATTTGCTGTCGGTGATGGTGCCGGGATTACCCGCGGGTTATCTCAGGCCAGTGCCAGTGGCGTGTTTGTGGCCAGAGAAATCGGCGAACGTGCAAAATTATAAAAAAAATTAAAAAAGGAAAGGATGATGGAGTCAATGTTATCAAAATGGGGTAAGGCAATTTTGTGTACCGTCCTGGCAGGCAGTGTATTATTAGCAGGTTGCGGCGGTAGCGGTGCCAAGAAGGATGCGGCTAAACCGCAGGGCAAGATTAAGGTAGCCTTTGTACACAACGGTAGCGTTAACGATGGCGGTTGGACCAATTCTCATAGCAATGGCCGTCTGCAGTTGCTCAAGGACAACAAAAATGTGGAGGCTGTTTATGTGGAGAATGTAGGCGATGGCGCCGATGCTGAACGTGTTATCAATCAGCTGGCCAGCCAGGGTAACAAGATTATTTTCGCCTGCAGTTTTGGTTATATGGATTCCATGGTCAATGTAGCTAAGAAATATCCGGATACCGTCTTTATGCATTGTTCCGGGTATAAGACGGCTCCTAACATGGGCAATTATTTCGGACGTATTTATCAGGCCCGTTATCTGACCGGTATGGTAGCCGGTAAACAGACCAAGACCAACCTGATTGGCTATGTGGCAGCCTTCCCGATTCCGGAAGTTGTCCGTGGCATTAATGCCTTTACACAGGGCGTACGCGCTGTGAATCCCAATGCCAAGGTTAAGGTTATCTGGACTAATACATGGTATGATCCCGCTAAGGAAAAACAAGCTGGTTTAACCGTGCTGGACGCAGGAGCAGATGTGCTGACCCAGCATCAGGATACGGTAGGCCCGCAGATTGCAGCCCAGGAACGCGGCAAATATTCTATCGGTTACCATATGGATATGAGTAAAGCAGCTCCTAAAGCAGTTTTGACCTCTGCTGTCTGGAACTGGGGTCCTTTCTATGAAAAAGTCGTTAAACAAGTCCAGGATGGTACCTGGAAATCTGGCGCTATCTGGGAAGGCATGAAGGAAAATGTAGTTGATATCGCTCCTTACGGCCCGATGGTTCCGGAAGAAACTAAGAAATTAGTTGATGCTGCCAAGAAAGATATCATTTCCGGAAAGCTGAATCCGTTTGCCGGCGAAATTAAAGACCAAAGCGGTAAAGTACGTGTTGCTAAGGGCCAGGCTTTCAGCGATGCCGATCTGTTAAAGATGGATTGGTTCGTAGAAGGCGTGGATGGTACTATTGCTAAATAATTAACAAATTAAGTGAATCGGCCGGTAGTCCGGCCGGTTCGCTTCAATTTATCAGGGAGAAATTATGACCAGCATACAACCTCTCATCAGGATGAAAAATATTACCAAAAAATTTCCGGGCGTTATTGCCAATGATAAGGTAAACCTGGATTTATATCCGGGGCAGATCCACGCTTTGCTGGGTGAAAACGGCAGCGGCAAGAGTACGCTGATGAGTATCCTCACAGGGTTATATCTGCCTACAGAAGGCAGCATTGAGATTGACGGTCAGGAAACAAAAATTGAATCTCCGAGTGATGCTATAGCTCATGGCATCGGTATGGTGCATCAACATTTTAAGCTGATTAATACTTTTACCGTGGCAGAAAATATTGCCTTAAGTAAGAGCAATGGTTCTTTTCTGCTTAAAGAAGATGAAATTGCAACTGAGATTGGCAAGTTTGGGGAGAAGTATGGTTTGTACGTGGACCCCAAAGCTTTTATCTGGCAGTTGTCGGTAGGTGAGAAACAGCGGGTGGAAATCCTGCGTATGCTTTATCATGACTCGAAGATTTTAATTCTGGATGAACCGACAGCGGTTTTGACGCCGCAGGAAACACGAGAGTTGTTCATCAATTTACGGCGCATGGCTGATGATGGCTGTGCGGTTGTTTTTATTTCTCACAAGATGAATGAAGTGTTGGAGCTGGCTGATCAGGTGACAGTCCTGCGCGGCGGTGTGGTTACCGGTTCTATCGGTAAGGCGGAGATGGAACGGCATAAGCTGATTAAGATGATGATTGGCCGCGATGTCCTTAATACTTATGAGAAGAGCGATACCAGGATTGGCAAGGTTGTACTGGAAATTAAGGATGTATCTGCTTATAACGACATGCATGTAAAAGGCTTGAAGAATATTTCTTTTAATGTGCGTGAAGGTGAGATTTATGGTATAGCCGGTGTGTCCGGTAACGGCCAAAAAGAATTGGCCGAAGTTATTGCCGGTCTGAGGACGGCGATGCTGGGCAGCATTAAGTTCCATGGTGAAGAAATTGCTAATATGCATCCGGATGAATTGATTGCCCGGGGTATCAGCCTGGTACCCGAAGACCGTTTAGGTATGGGGATGGTGCCCAACCTGGATGCAGTAGATAATGTAATCTTGAAAGGCTATGACAGTCCTAAATATGGCAAGGGCCATTTTATAGATAAAAAAGCTGCTATTGCGGCCACGCAGGATATCGTGCGGGAATTTAATATTAAGATGAGTTCTATCTTCCAGCCGGTAAAACTTATGAGCGGTGGTAATATTCAAAAGCTGCTTTTAGGACGGGAGATTAATAATAACCCCCGGTTGATGGTAGTCTTGTACCCGGTACGTGGTCTGGATATCGGCGCCATTGAAGAAGTACATAAACTTTTGCTGGAATTACGTTCTAAAGGGACGAGCATTATTTTGATCTCTGAGGATTTGGATGAACTGGCCCAGCTGGCTGATCGTGTGGGTGTAATCTTTGATGGTCAGATCCTGGGTGAATTTTTAGCCAGCGAGATGGATACAGAAAAGATTGGTGCGTTGATGGCCGGAGTTACGGATATGGGAGGGGCTGAGCATGAAAATTAGAATTGAAAAGAGCCTGGCTCCCAAACGTTCGTCACAGATTATCGTGCCCATTTTAGCCACAATCTTATCTTTGTTCTTTTGTGCTTTATTCTTTATTGCTACGGGCAGGGATCCGTTAGAAGTATACAGTGCTATGTTTGGTGGTGCGCTGGGTAGTGGCTATGGCGTTTCCGAAACTTTGGTCAAAACCATTCCTCTGGCCTTGTGCGGTCTGGGAGTAGCTATTGCTTTCCGTATGCAGTTATGGAATATTGGCGCTGAAGGTCAGTTCTATATGGGGGCGGTGGCAGCCACCTGGGTGCCGCTGCATTTTCCGGAGCTGCCTACGGTTATCATGCTGCCAGCCATGATGGTGGCCGGCGCAATAGGCGGAGGCTTGTGGGGGTTATTAGCCGGTTGGCTCAAAGCTAAATGGTTAGTAAGCGAACTGATTAGTACCTTGATGATGAATTATATCGCCATCTTATGGGCTAATTATTTAGTGTATGGCGCCTGGAAAGATCCTAACGGACATAATTTCCCTCTGTCGGCACCTTTCCCTAAAACAGCTCTGCTACCAACTTTTGGTGATACCAGGGTACATTTTGGTATTGTCTTTGTGGTAATCTTAGCTATCGTTCTGTATTTTATTTTTAAAAAATCCAAATGGGGTTATAAGACTCTGGTAATTGGTAGTAATGCTACTGCAGCCAGATATATTGGTATTGATATTAAAAAACAGATTCTGCTCGTTATGTTTATTTCCGGAGCTATCGCTGGTTTTGCCGGCATGGTGGAGGTCAGTGGTATCGTGGGTAAACTGCAACCTGGCATCAGCCCCGGTTATGGTTATACGGCGATTATCGTGGCCTGGCTGGGAAGGCTTCATCCGGCGGCGATTATCGTGGTAGCTTTCTTGTTCGCCATCATCCAGGTAGGCGGTTTTATGATCCAAACCATGGGTATTCCCTCAGCAACAGCTACCATGCTACAGGGAGCCATCCTGTTCTTTGTGGTTGGGTCCGAGATTTTAACCAATTACGAGTTAAAGGTTTCAGATGAGGAGGAAGCTAAACATGAATGAGAATCTTATCGTCTCTATCTTAGCAGCTTCCGTAGTAGCAGGTACGCCTCTTTTATTCGCTTCTTTGGGAGAGTTGATTACCGAGCGGGCTGGCATTACTAACCTGGGTGTGGATGGCATGATGTTAGTTGGCGCAGAAACTGGTTTTATGACAGCAGTGCTTACCGGCAGTCCCTGGCTGGGAGTATTGGCGGCGCTTGTATCTGGCGCTATCCTGGCCCTGATTCATGCGGTATTATGTATTACCCTGAAAGCTAATCAGGTTGTCAGTGGTCTGGCGCTGACGATTTTTGGCACGGGTTTATCTGGTTATTTGGGAAAAGCTTATGTAGGTATGCGTCTGGACAATCCTTTTGTCAAGCTGCCTGTACCTGGCCTGAGCAATATTCCTATCCTGGGACCGGTGCTTTTTAATCATGATCCTCTGGTATATATCAGTTACATCCTGATTATTGTAGCTGCCTTATACATCTATAAGACCCGGGCCGGTTTATTTCTGCGGGCTCTGGGTGAAAATCCGGCAGCGGTAGATGCTGTAGGTGTCAACGTGTTCACCAGACGGTATTTGTACACAGTGATTGGCGGAGCGCTGGCAGGTTTGGGTGGAGCATATCTTTCTCTGGCTTATGCACCTTGCTGGCTGGAAAATATGACGGCAGGCCGTGGTTGGATTGCAGTGGCGCTGGTAGTATTTGCCCTGTGGGATCCCTGGCGTGCTCTGGTAGGTAGTTATTTGTTCGGCGGTGTGGATGCCCTGGGTTTCAACCTGCAGGTACTGGGCGTTTCAACATCCATTTTCCTGCTCAATATGTTGCCCTATATCTTTACAATCCTGGCTTTGGTCTTAGTGTTGATTAAGAAGGAAGGACGGCTGGCTTCGCCGCAGGCTCTGGGACTGCCTTATGATCGAGAGGAACGGTAAAGATAGTATTAAGATAATACCAGTTTGAACATAGTTGAAGATGCGCACGGCGTGTCCGGCGCGTTAAAGATAAGAAGCAGAATCATGTAGGTTTTGCACACAGGGTGCTGAGGTCAGCATCTAATTTAGTGAAGAAGGAGGTTCACATGAACAACGGAATATGGGATTTCATCCGGGCCGAGTTTGTAACTTCAGCGGTCCGGGCAGAACAATACCCTAAACCTAGTTTACCGGAAGTAGCTTTTTTAGGACGTTCTAACGTAGGTAAATCTTCTTTAATCAATTCTTTGTGCCGGAGGAAGAATCTGGCCAGGGTCAGCGCCACTCCGGGCAAGACTCAGACTTTGAATTATTATAAAGTAGAAGCTAAACGTACTGTAGACGAACAGGAAGAACGTACCGGTTTTTATGTGGTGGATTTACCGGGCTATGGTTATGCCCGTACAAGTAAAGATAATAAGGAATTATGGTCAGCTTTTATCAGGAATTATCTGGTGGAAGCTCCTGATTTGCAACTGGTCTGCCAGTTGCTGGATATACGCCGTGAGCTGATGCCCAATGATTTGGAAGGCTATAAATGGCTTTTACAATGTGGGCATAGGGTACAGCTGGTGTTAACAAAAGCAGATAAATTATCTCATAGTGCTGCGGAAGCGAAAAAGAATGCTTTGAAAAAGCAGCTGGGTATTGATGATAGCCGGATTATCCTTTATTCCGTTACCCAGCCGTTAATGAGAGCCGAACTGATTAATAGGATTATGGCTATTCTGGCAGCGGGGGGCGTAGAGATAGGCGCCGATGACCAGAAAAAATAAATTTGTAAAAGATGCTTGACAATCTTATTAGTACTAAGTATAATTAAATCGTAAAAATAATATTTCATACAGAGAGGGTAAAACGGTGAAAGTCCGTTGCGATCCCGTCGCCGTAACAGCATATGCTGGAGCCGGTAAGCCGCATCTGTATAAGCATCTAGCTTGACCTGCGAGTGACAGGAATGATGTTATCAACGAAATCTTTCCAGGTGAGAGTGGAAGGGTGGACTTGCCTGATATCAAAACCGTTTCTGTCATGTGCAGAAACGGTTTTCTGTTCTTGCAGGTCGAAATATAAATGCGATTTGTCATTCACAAATCTTCTTGAAATTATCCCATATCCCATTCCTCTCCTTTTATTTTTTTCATGGTCTTAGCCGCAGATAGTAAGCGACATTACGATCTTGAGTAGAAAACGAATGACCCCGTAACGACCGGACATCGTTACGGGGTTATTTGTTTTAGTTTGATTACAGCAGATATTTATGTTTCATAGGGGATAAGATTTTAAAAATCATGGGTAACTTCGCTTAAAGGATTAATATGAACCATACAATGTTTGACCAGGCCAAAATCTTTTTCCATGGCTACATGGATATTTTCTGCGATACGGTGAGCTTGTACTACGGTCAGGTCGTCGGCTACGCTGACTTCCACGTCTACAAAGATACGGTTGCCGAAAATCCTGGTTTGCAGACGGTCTAAATGTTCTACGCCGTCAATGCCTGTGATGATGGTTTTCATCTTGTCAGTCGTGGCTTTGTCACAACCATGGTCCACCATTTTGTCAACGGCGCTTTTGAAGATTTCGTACGCTGAATAAATGATTAGCAGGCAGATGACGATACTGGCTAGCGGATCTAGAATCGGATACCCCATCCTGGCTCCCAGGACACCGATGAAACCACCAATGGAAGAAAGACTATCACTGCGATGATGCCAGGCATCGGCCATGACCGCATCCGAATTAATACGCAGGGCTACGGAGCGGCAGTACCAGAACATTATTTCTTTGACAAGGATGGAGATGAAAGCTACGATCAAAGGCAACAGAGAAGGCACAGCGATGGTCTCTGGTTCGTGCAGGATTTTATGCAGTCCTTCGTAGCCGATGGCTAGACCGGTTAGAATTAAGACCACGGCCAGGACGATAGAAGCTACACATTCCAACCGTTCATGGCCATACGGATGATCGGCGTCTTCCGCCCGGTTGGAAACTTTGATACCGGCGATGACGATAAAGTTGGCAAAGACATCCGAGGCAGAATGGATACCGTCTGAAATGAGGGCAGAAGACTGGCCCAGGATACCGGCACCGCATTTGAGAGCAGCCAGGATGATGTTGCTAATGACACCATACAGCGAAACCCGGACAGCTTCATGCTCTCTTTTGTCGGCGATATCCATTACGGTTACTTCCTTTTCCCTTATCCTGCTTGTTGCAAGTCAAGTAATTACCATAGATAATAAGGCCTGGCACATTTCTTGTCAAGTTTTTAGGCATTGACAAGCAGCTGTAAATGTTTTAAACTATAAATAAGTTAGCATAGGCTTACTAAAGAACTTACTCTTGCGAAAGAGTAGGGAAGGATTGTGACATGAAAACTTTGAATGACGCTAAGATAGGAGAACCGGTCATCGTGACTAAGGTTTGTGCTACCGGAGCGTTAAAAAGGCGAATCGTGGATATGGGACTTACAAAGGGTACCAGAGTAACGGTTTGCCGGGTGGCTCCCTTAGGAGACCCCATAGAAATTAAGTTGCGCAATTATAATCTATCTATTCGTAAAGCCGATGCCAAAAATATTTTAGTAGAGGACTGAATATTTTTGGTACCGGCTTTCTTATCTCTAAAAAAACTTGACAAAGGATGGACACATGAACAAGATTTTAGCTTTGATTGGTAATCCAAATTGTGGCAAAACTACCTTATTCAACACTCTGACCGGCAGTAATCAGTATGTGGGTAACTGGCCCGGCGTAACCGTAGAGCGCAAAATTGGCGAGTTGATGAACTATGAAGGTTACGATGTGATGGACTTGCCCGGCGTGTACTCTTTGTCTCCCTATACTCCGGAAGAAGTGGTGACCAGGGATTATTTACTGGAAAATCATCCCGGTGCCGTCATCAATATCTTGGATGCCTCGAACCTGGAACGCAATTTATATCTGACCACCCAGATTCTGGAACAAGGTTATCCCATGGTTTTGGCTTTAAACATGATGGATTTGGTCCACAAGAACGGGGATGACCTGGATACGCAGGGGCTGGCAGATGCCTTAGGTTGTCATGCCATTGAGATTACTGCTTCCAAAGGGCAGGGCATTAAAGAACTTCTGGATGTGGCTATTCACGCTTCAGATGGCCATGTGCATCTTAAACCTGTACGTTACAGTCCGGTTATTGAAGATACATTGGTACGCATCGATGAAATTTGTAACTTGCCGCCGGAACATGATAAACGCTGGCACCTGGTCAAAATTTTTGAACGGGACCCTCATGAACTGGAGAAAGCTGATTTGGTGCCCCAGCTTCAGGAAAAGCTGGAAGCATTGATCCGCTGGGCGGAGCAAAAGGATGGAGACGATTCGGAAAGTTTAATTGCCGCCGGCCGCTATGCTGCCATCGAAAAATTATTGAGCCAGTACTATAAACGTGGTAATAAAGATCAGACCTCAAAAATTTCTGATGCCATTGATAAGGTAGTGACCAACAGGCTTTTGGGTTTGCCTATCTTTTTCGGCATCATGTGGCTGATGTATTTTGTCAGCGTCAGTACCGTGGGGCAATATACCACGGATGGTATGGATGCTTTGTTTAAGAATTTAGGGGAACTGGTACGGACAGCCATGGATAGCGCAACAATCTCACCTATCCTGTCCGGACTGGTAGTGGATGGTATTATCGGCGGTGTGGGTGCGGTTTTAAGTTTTGTGCCCCAGATTTTTATGTTGTTCCTCTTCCTGTCTTTTTTGGAAGACTGCGGCTATATGTCCCGGGTAGCTTTTTTAATGGACCGGATTTTCCGGAGTTTCGGTTTGTCCGGGCGCAGCTTTATCCCGATGCTGATTGGTACCGGCTGCAGCGTACCGGCGATTATGAGCGCCCGTACCATTGAAAACGATAAAGACCGGAAACTGACCATCATGTTGACGCCCTTTATACCCTGTAATGCCAAGCTGCCCCTCTTCGCTTTATTTGCGGCGGCTTTGTTCCCGCAAAATTCCTGGATAGGACCTTCCATGTATTTGTTTGGTATCTTGATGGTCATCGTCAGTGGCTTTGCTCTCAAAAAGACACGATTCTTTAATACGGAAGCAGCTAACTTTGTCATGGAGATGCCGGCATATCACTGGCCTAAACTTAGATCCATGTGGCAGCATACCTGGGAACGGGTAAAAGGTTTTATTATTAAGGCGGGTACCATCATTTTTGTAGCCAGTGCCGTACTCTGGATTTTGCAGAACTTTAATCTGCGGCTGGATATGGTGAAACCGGAACAAAGCATGATGGCAGATATTGGCCGGTTCATCGCTCCTGTTTTTGCACCTTTGGGTTTTGGTACCTGGCAGACTGCTTTTGCGGCTATCGGCGGATTTATCGCCAAAGAAGTCATCGTGTCCACGTTTGGCATCCTGTCAGGGATAAGCGACCCGGAAAACGGCGGAACAGCCATGCAGGCAGTGGTGCAGAGCATGTTTACTCCTGCCAGCGGTTATGCTTTCATGGTCTTTATCCTTTTAGCTTCACCCTGTATTGCGGCTATTGCCACAATCAGACGTGAGATGGATAGTTGGCGCTGGACTCTGGCTGCACTTGGTTATCAGACCGGCATAGCTTATGTGATTGCCTTTTTGGTATACCAGATTGGCAGCAGATTATAAAGTTTGCGGGCCGCGACAGATAAGACAGTAGTTAATGATAAAGGAGACATACCAGACAGTCACGTAGATAACAGCTACTACTGCAAACAGAAATTCTACATAGTCTAACAGGGGTAACCATACAGGTATGGCTGCCCCTGTTTTTGTCAGGGTGTTAAGAGCTACGGTCAGGGCGTAAGAAGTGATGACAAAAGGGAAACCCAGGGCTGCATAGCTGGCGTAAAAAGGAATCTTGAACAGGCGCGGTAAATAAGTGAGGACCATCAGAAAAAGCAGCTGGGCTACAGCCAGACCGGCATAAACAGCTGTTTCCGGCAGGCCGGGGAAGAGTACCAGCCAGGTGGCAAAAAATAAGCTGGGCGGCGCTGTAAATAAACAAAAGAACGGCCGAAAAGGAGTATTTACCGGCTGAGAGAACCACCGCCAGCCTACGACGGCCAGGACAATCAGGAACAGGAGCAGGGTCAGCCAGAAAATGAAATGTCCCAATACTGCCTGCCCAAAGGCTGGAGCGCTAAGAGCGGCTAAGGCCAGACCGGCATAGATTAAAAAATAAGTGGGGTAAAATTGGAGCAGATCATGTTTTTCCCAGACAAATTTTTGACTGAACCAGATGGCTAACAGTACGTAACCTAGTACCGAAAAAGCCCATAAAATTAGGGCAGCGCCGGCATGGAGCGGTTTTACATAATAAGTAGCCATTTGGATGAGTGCCATAAAGGCGCCTCCGGAAACACTGGCCAGGACAGGACTGGTTTGCAGATCTTTTTTAATCATATCCGGGTACAGGGCCAGTTTGCCAAGGAACAAGATAAGACAAAAGGTGGCCAGAGCACCGCAAAACCAAAAAAGAACCTGGGGCCAATGGTGCTTACTCATAACATTGCCGATGGCGAATAAAGCTAAAGCCACCGCGAAGATAGGCATAGGTATTTTTTGGATAATCACGGACAAGGGTTCAAATTTCATGATGGGCTCCTTGCAAAATACTGAGGGCAGTAGCAAATTTAACGGGTAACGTAAAATTTTTCTAATTATAGCATACGGGCAGTGAAATAAATCAGCGGATAGTAGTAAATAATTGTGAAAAATTCTTGACAACGGCAGGCCAAATTGTTAAACTAATTTTATACAATTTTTTTTGCTAATGACTGGGAACGGAAGGAGTACCAAAAAAGCTGCTCTAAGAGAGGATGGGTCAGGTGTAAGCCATCCGGGCAAGCGTTTGGGAAGGTAGTCCGGGAGTCGGGAGACTGAGAGTGCAGTGTTAAGTTTCCCCGGCAGCGTCCGTTATACGTATTGAGAGTCCGGGTGTTCAATCCGGGAAAATAGGTGGTACCGCGTGCACAGCGTCCTGTTACAGTTTACTGTAACAGGATTTTTATTTTAGTCGGGAGGCAGACAAGCATGACAGAGCAAGCAAACAAACAAAGTAAAGTAGAGTTAGCGACCAAGTACGATCCGGCGTCTTTTGAGACCAAGTGGTATAAGTACTGGGAAGAGAAAAAATATTTCCATGCCGAGGTGGAGCCGGACAAAAAGCCGTTTACCATCGTGATCCCGCCTCCGAATATTACCGGACAGCTGCATATGGGTCATGCCCTGGACAACACCCTGCAGGATATCCTGATTCGCTGGCACCGCATGATGGGAGATAATACACTGTGGATGCCGGGTTACGATCACGCCGGTCTGGCTACGCAGATTAAGGTGGAAGAGGAATTAAAGAAAAAAGAAGGCTTGAGCCGTTATGACCTGGGCCGTGAAAAATTTCTGGAACGGGTTTGGGCCTGGAAAGAACAGTATGGGCTTCGCATCATCGACCAGCTAAAATGCCTGGGTGTTTCCTGTGACTGGGACCGGCTGCGTTTTACTATGGATGAAGGCTGTAGCAAAGCTGTCCGGGAAGTTTTCGTATCCCTGTATGAGAAAGGCTTAATTTATCGTGGTACCCGTATTACCAACTGGTGTGTCCATTGTAATACGGCCCTCAGCGATATTGAGGTTGAGCATAAAGATGACGCAGGTCATCTGTGGTACATCAAGTATCCTATCGCAGGTAAACCAGGTGAGTTCCTGACCATTGCCACCACCCGTCCTGAGACTATCCCCGGCGATACGGCTGTTGCAGTAAATCCCAAGGATAAACGTTACGGCAAGCTGGTAGGCGAAAAGATTATTCTGCCTATTATGAACCGGGAGATTCCTATTATTGCTGATGATTATGTAGATTTGGAATTTGGTACCGGCGCCGTGAAGATTACTCCGGCACATGACCCTAACGACTATGAGATGGGTATCCGTCAGCATCTGGAGACGGTGGTCGTTATCGGCATGGACGGTAAGATGACCAAGGAATCCGGCAAGTATGTAGGCCAGGATCGCTACGAATGCCGCAAGAATATTGTTAAAGACCTGGATGAGCTGGGCCTGCTAGTCAAAATTGAAGAGTGCCCACATGCTGTAGGTCATTGTCAGCGTTGCGGCAATATCGTGGAACCTTTGATTTCCACTCAGTGGTTTGTGAAGATGCAGCCCCTGGTGAAAGCGGCTGTGGATTGTGTAAATGAGGGCAAGACGCAATTTGTGCCCGAACGTTTTACTAAAAATTATCTGGGCTGGATGGAACAGATGCACGATTGGTGCATCAGTCGCCAGATCTGGTGGGGACACCGGATTCCGGTCTGGTACTGTGATGAGTGCGGTGAAGTCATTGCCAGCCGCACGGATGTGACTAAGTGCCCCAAGTGTGGGGGACATGTCCATCAGGATGAAGATGCGCTGGACACCTGGTTCAGTAGTGCCCTGTGGCCATTTTCCACTATGGGCTGGCCGGATAAGACTCCGCTGTTGGAACATTTTTATCCCACAAGCGTGCTGGTTACCGGGTACGATATTATTTTCTTCTGGGTGGCCCGCATGATTATTATGGGCGAAGAGTTCATGAAAAAAGTACCTTTTGACAAGGTCTTCATTCATGGTCTGGTCCGGGATGAACAGGGACGCAAGATGAGTAAATCCCTGGGCAACGGTATCGATCCCCTGGAAGTAGTTAAGAAATACGGCGCGGATACCTTGCGCTTTATGCTGATTACCGGTAATACTCCGGGCAACGACATGCGATTCTACTGGAACCGTATTGAGTCGGTACGTAATTTTGCCAACAAGATCTGGAACGCTACTCGCTTTGCTCTCATGAACATGGACGGGTACGATCCTAAGGCGCAACTGGCACCTTATACTTTGGCCGATCAGTGGATATTGTCCCGGTTGCAAAATGCCGTCACGGACGTTACCAGTTTGCTGGAACGTTTTGAACTGGGCGAGGCCGGCCGTGTCATTTATGAGTTTATCTGGAACGAAGTTTGCGACTGGTACATTGAGATTGCCAAACCCAGGCTATACGGTAAGGAAACTCCGGAAGCACGGGCTACGGCACAGCATGTGCTGCTTACGGTTTTAACCGGGGCCATGAAACTTTTACATCCGTATATGCCGTTTATCACGGAAGAAATTTATCATGCTCTGCCGCATGACTGTGACAGCATCATGATTAGCCCCTGGCCAAAAGCTGATGCCAAGCTGGTGAACAAGGATGCAGAAGTAGCTATGACGGCCATCATGGAAGCTATTAAGGGTATCCGTAATATGCGGGCGGAAGTTAACGCCGTTCCTTCCAGAAAAGTACCGGCAACGGTGATTGTAGTGCCGGAACTGCTGGAGGTAGTACAGAAGAATGCCGCTTATGTAGAACTGTTAGGCAATGTGAGCGAGCTGACCATCCTGCCGGCAGGCAGTCCTAAACCTGAAAATGCCATGGCATCTGTGAACACAGGCATCGAAGTTTATCTGCCTTTGAAAGGCTTAATTGATGTGGCGGCAGAGACTGCTCGCCTGAATAAGGAACTGACAGGGGTGGAAAAGGATATGGCCCGCACCAGCGGCAAGTTAAAGAATAAAGGTTTCTTGGCTAAGGCTCCGGCTGATGTAGTGGCTAAGGAACAGGAAAAGCTGACGGAATTCACCACCAAAGTTACGGCGATTAAGGAACGTCTGGCTTATCTGCAAACTATAAAATAAGGGACTGTCCGGAATAAAAGAACAGACCGCAAACCACAAAAATAAGGGAACAGGACGGATCGGGATTTATGTCCCGGTCCGTTTATGTTTTTCCGGGCGTATGTTATAATATAAAAATAAATGCAAACGGCGGCCGGCAGCGCGCTAAAAGTTAAACGCGACAGGCTGTGCTGGTGTGCATCCGGGTTTGGCCACAATATGTCAGCCCGGCAAAAGTTTTTGAGGGGGCAGACCATGAATTATCAGGAAGGTATCGCTTATTTAGATAGTTTAGGAAAATTTGGCATCCGCCTGGGGATGGAACGCATCGAAGGTTTGTTGCGGGAGCTGGGCAATCCGGAAAAAACTATCAAAACTGTACATGTGACAGGGACTAATGGCAAGGGCAGTGTGGCTTCCATGATTACCGATATTTTACTGGCAGCCAGCTTGCATGTGGGCAAGTTTACCTCACCCCATTTAGTTAAATATAATGAAAGGATAACCCTGGACGATGAGGATATCAGCGACGAAGAATTTGCCCGGGTTTTGACCGGAGTGCGTACGGCAGCGGACAGCGTGGTGCAAAAAGGCGTGTGTGACCAGCCCACCCAGTTTGAAATTTTAACGGCCATGGCGTTTGTCTGGTTTGCTGCAAAAAAAGTAGATTATGCAGTCATTGAAGTGGGAATGGGCGGACTCTGGGACAGTACCAATGTCATCGTGCCTGTGGTGTCCGTGATTACTAACGTGACCCTGGAACATATGGATCGTCTGGGCAATACCCTGGAAAAGATTGCTATGCAGAAGGCGGGCATCATCAAGGATAAGGTACCGGTAGTTACCGCTGCCAGTGAAGAAGCTCTGGGACCAATCCGGGCTTTTGCCATGTTTAAGCAGGCACCGCTCTATATCTACGGGCGTGCCTTTAGCGGCCGGGAGGTTTCCAGTTCTATGGGAGGACAAAAGTTTACTTTGAGTGCCGGTGATAACTACCAGTCGGATTATGAAATTTTACTGCCCGGAGAACACCAGATCAGCAATGCGTCGTTAGCAATCGTGGCAGCGAAACTGGTAAGTAAGCAGGATCAACGTATCACAGAAATTGCCCTACATATAGGTGCAGCCCATACTAAATGGCCAGGGCGGCTGGAGAGAATTGGTACGGGACCGGACGTGATCCTGGACGGGGCGCATAATCCTGACGGAGCACTGGTTTTGCGCCGGGCTCTGGATAAATATTATCCTGGCCAACAAGTTTATTTTGTTTTTGGTATGATGGCGGATAAAGATATGCAGAAAGTTATCAAGACGCTTATCAGACCGCTGGATATGGTGTATACTGTCCGGGCAGACGACGGCCCCAGGGCGGCGGAAGCTGACCGCCTGGCAGCGCTGGTCGGTAGAAATGCCGTAGCTAAAAATGATGTAGGCAGCGCTTATGCTGAAGCTGTTCAGGCAGCCGGCAAAAGCGGCGTAGTTTGTGTCTGTGGTTCATTATATTTGGTAGGGACATTTAAGTCCTTGCAGCAAAGGCAGAATTAAGGGGCATGCTGTTATTAGGGAAAAACAAGGAAATTGCATATGCCAGATTAAGAGGGCTGCTATTATTGCTGACTATGATGATAGCTTTGAATCAGGATATTACTGCGCTACTTTTGGTACTGGCAGGTGTGTATGGCGCACTCTTGGCATACAAGACACGGTGGGATTTGCGTTATCAGGTCTTAACGCGCAGTTTAAGTTATGGTCTGGTCTTATTATGGCTACTGGCGTATTTTTCCCTGCATCAGATACATGATTTAGGACATTTATGGGATTGTACCTTTAACTTCTTTTATGTGACAGGACAATATGCCATCCTGCTGTGGTTGCTGCAAAGATTTCCCGGCATTCACCTGCCGGGCTGGCAGATGGTGACCTGGGATGCACAACAGGAAGATTTGACAATTCGTCGCATGGCAAAAGTAGTTTTAAATTTACCCAATGCGGATGCCATGCATTTGAACCTGGCGGAGGAAAAAGCGCGGGCTCTGGCCAAACTCCCCTGGTGGAAGCGCTGGCTGTACGGACCCTGGCCCTTGCAAATTTTAATCGTTTTAGGATTAACTGGCGCTGGCGTCGTCCTATATGGGTTATGCCAACATTTTTTTCAGGTGGCACCTACGGGAGACTGGATTGATACTACGGCAAATCCACTTTTAAAAACCCGGGTTTTTTCTACCTGGGAGAACCCGAATATCTTTGCCGGTTATCTGTGTATGTTAAGTGCTTACCTGATGGCTTTTATCAGCGTCCAGGAAGATAAACGCTGGCGCTGGGGCCTGGCCGTCTATTTGTTGTGTACGGGTTTATGTCTGGTCTATACTTATTCCAGAGGCTTTTGGGCAGCGCTGGGGCTGGAATTAGTATGTTTCACTATTCTTTTTTACCGCCGGGGCTGGGGTTATCTGGCAGCATTGTTAGCAGGCGCAGTAGCAACGGCAGGTCCGGCGGTACAGCAGCGTCTGCAAACTTTGACCAGTGTACATGATACTTCGGCAGAACTGCATCTGGCGTATCTGGAAATTGTACGCCGGATTATAAGAGATAATCCTTTGGGTATCGGCTGGTATAATTATCAGTTTGTATTTCCTGATTACGATTATATTTTTAAAGATCCTACGGTTCCTATGTACCACTGTCATAATTTTCTTTTGAACATTACCGCTGAAATTGGCATTCAGGGTTTACTAGTATTTTTGTTTTGCTGGTCAGCCGTACTGGTTCAAGCCTGGTTGTTGCATAAACAGGCAACACGCGGTTGGGAATGCGCCGTAGGGCGTGGCTATATTTTGATGAGCCTCGGGATACTGGTGGGGGGACTGGCTGATCATGTGCTTTTTAACGTACGGCTGGGAATTTTGTTCTGGCTCATGACCATACTGGTAGTAATAGTCAGAAAATACGCCAGTTTGGAAAGATGATTTTGTGGCTTTGTGTTTACAAAAGGTAGCGGTAAAGTTATAATTATAGTAGTTAAAAACTGGTATAGGTGGTTGTGTTTAAAGTACGTCGTCAGAAAATTTTGAAAGGAGCAGCTCTTTCATGACCTTATTAGAAGTAGTGCAGGCTCTGGACGCGGAAGTTTTATACGGACAAGCCTTAATGGACAAGGAATTGGAAACTTGTTGCGGTTCGGATTTGATGAGTGACGTGCTGGCTTTTACCAAGCGCAATACTCTTTTGTGTACTGGTATGACCAATATCCAGGTGGTACGCACTGCGGATATGACTGACCTGGGAGGGCTGGTCATAGTACGGGGAAAGCGGCCTCCGGCCAGTTTTCTGGAGGAAGCGGAAGCCGAAAAACTGCCGGTACTAGCTACAAAACATACCATGTTTGAGACCTGTGGCATCTTGTATGCTTGTGGACTTAAAGGTTGTTCGGCCAAGGAGTAGACATGGCGGAGATTAAAGCATTAAAACTGGCTTTTGATGTTCCTGGCGAGAATTTTGATCAGGCGGGAGAGGCTTCGGCCAAATTGAAGCGCACCCTGCAACAGGTAGGGGTGCCTGCTGAAGTAATCCGCCGGGTGGCAATTGGTTCTTACGAAGGCGAGATTAATCTGATTATCCATGCCGGCGGCGGGCAGCTCCAGGCAGAAATTTATCCGGATCATACAAGGGTGATTGTTAGCGATCAGGGACCGGGGATCCAAGATGTGAAAGAAGCCATGGAGGAAGGTTATTCCACAGCTTCTGAAGCAGCTCGGGCCATGGGTTTTGGTGCCGGTATGGGTTTACCTAATATGTATAATTGTGCTGATGCTTTTGAGATTCAGAGCAGGGTAGGCTGGGGTACGCTGATTACCATGGATTTCAAGCATAATGGCAGATAAATAATTAACCTGCAAGGATGCAGGGACCAAGGAGCAGAGATGAAGGAGACCTATTTCCATTCTGTGCAAATTACACAAGAGGCCTGCCGTGGATGTACATTTTGCGTAAAACATTGTCCGACAGAAGCTATCAGGGTACGGAACGGCAAAGCTATGATTTTGCCCAACCGGTGTATAGATTGCGGCACCTGCATTAGAAATTGCCCGTTCAGGGCGCCACAGGCGAAAACAGATCAACTTAGCCGCTTAAAAGATTTCCAATATAATATTGTTTTGCCACCACCTTCCCTGTATTCCCAATTCAATGAGAATATCCACCGGGAGTCGATTTGGCAGGGACTGATGCAACTGGGATTCGATGAAATTTTTGATGTGGCCCTGGCATCTGACTATATTGCTGTAGAAATAGAAAAATTTATTCATGCCCATGCTGGAGAACACAAGACCTATATTTCTTGTGCCTGTCCGGCTGTCTTGCGGTTGATTCAGGTTAAGTTTCCGGAATTGATCCCTCTGATTATCCCGGTTTTGCCTCCGGCAGAGGCAGCGGCGATTTACATTAAAAATAAGATTGCCCGGGAAAAGCATTTACCCAAGGAGCAGATTGGCGTCTGGTTTATCGCTCCTTGTCCTTCGAAAGGTGCCAATATCCACCAGCCGGTGGATGTGGTACATCCAGAAATTACCGGGGCGTTTACAGTGAGCGCTGTTTACAGCCTGATTATGAAAAACCAGAAATATTTGCCGGCTGAAAAATTTACCCGGCCGGTTAGCAAGGGCTCCAGTTATGGGATGGGCTGGGGTGTTTACGGCGGGGAGCTGAAATCGGCAGGACTTACTAATGCGATAGCCGTCCACGGTCTGGCCGAGGTACGGGATGTATTGGAACAGTTATCCCTCAATAAGATGCCGGGACTGGATTATGTGGAATGCAGTGCCTGTCAGAGCGGTTGTGTAGGCGGGCCTCTGGTTTCGGAGAACCGGTTTGTAGCCGAAACAAATTTAAAACGGCGTATCCATAACATGCGCCTTCGGGAACCGGCCACCCGGGAAGCAACATTGAAAGCTGCCCTGAAGTGTGAAGGTTTCCCGCAATCGGCCGCCTATGTGAAACCGCTGCAACCACGGCCGATGATGAGCTTGGATGCGGATATTAATGTAGCAATGCAAAAAGTGGAACGGATGGAAGAAATCCTCCGTGGTTTACCGGGTCTGGATTGTGGCGTCTGTGGAGCTCCCAGTTGTATGTGTCTGGCTGAAGATATTGTTCAGGGACGTGCCCATGAGATGGATTGCATTTTTAAGTTGCGGGCCCAGGTTAAGAAACTGGCGTACGGAATGGCGGAATTATCACGACAGTTGCCGTTAACGGGTGGCAATACCCAGGATGATGGGCTAGTTGCTTCAACGGAGGATAAAAATCATGAAACTTGATGAGGTAGTACGGGCCTTGCAATTGACAGAGGTGGTACCGGCACAAAAACCCGGCCTGGAAGTAAGCGGTGGATACGCTTCTGATATGCTGAGTAATGCTATGGGTCAGGCGGCACCGGGACAAATCTGGGTCACCATGCAGGGACATCCCAACGTGGCGGCGGTAGCTTCTCTTTTAAATCTGGCCGGTGTTATTGTGGCTGGTGCTGCAAGTGTAGCTCCGGAGACAGTGCAGAAGGCAAAGACTAACGGTGTGGCGCTCTTTACAACGGCGCTGCCGGCTTACGAAGTATGTGGCCGTTTGTACGCGTTGGGTGTTGGCAAACCATGAAGACTCTGCTGGCAGATTTTCATATCCACAGCCTGTTGTCTCCTTGTGCCGAAGTGGAAATGACACCGCATCATCTCATGATGCGGGCGGCTGCTGCCGGCCTGG
>CAXYYS010000009.1:0-59651 GCA_964293585.1 uncultured Acidaminococcales bacterium | reverse complement strand
TTTTTTCCTACTGTCTTAAAACCAGACTGCGGATGGAAATATTTACCTTGTTCACCTGCATGGCCGTCATGTATTCAATCCTGCTTTTAATCTTTTTTTGTAAGAGGCGGCTCACCTCAAAAATCTGCACGCCGTAGTACAAAACCAGTTCCACGTGGACAGAAATACCCCGGGCGTCGCTGCGCCGGCGTACATGGATATAATTCACATGAGCTACAGCCAGGACTTTTTTCATGATCAGGTTGATGATGTCCTCAATCACATAGTCCGAGATCAGCAGGCTGCCGTAGTAACTAAACTGGGGCCGGACGATGGAACGGAAGGCGCCGCCGGTCTGATGTTTGTTGCGGGAAAATAAGTTATAGGGCAGGTCGGCGAAATAGCCGCTAAAATGTTGTTTTAACTCCACCGTAGGCACGGGCACGATATGTTTACCGTATTTAAGCCGGGCCTTTTTGGCGTTCTTGATCTCCTGCTTGGTGGCAATCTGGGTGATGTACACCGTCTTGACCGGTTCGGGCAGCACCAGGCGGTGGATGATCTTTTCAATCATCTTATCGCTTGTGGCAATGATCAGCAGCCGGTGAATATCGGACAAAGCTAAAGCCTCCCGTACCTCCCGGGCGTGGCTGTCTTCCATAAAGATGGCGCGGCGCACGGCGTTGATACGGCTGGTCTCACTTTTGGCGGAGGTGCCTGCCAGGATCTTGGCTCCTTCAATGAGGAGACCGTCGTCGATGATGGCATCACAATTATTGTTGTGGGCGACGCCGATGGCGCGGTGACTTTTACCGCTGCCGCTGGGTCCCACAAAGGCAACTACTTCCATGATATCCCCTTAGCGTAAAAATTTTTTAATGACTGGCTGCTGCCAGCATAACTCTAACCACTCTGATTGTACCGCAAATTCGCCCAAATGCCTAGGGTATCTGTCGGCATGACCGTGAAAATCGCTGCCGCCGGTGTAAAATTTGCCCCGGGCGGCGGCAAAGTCCTGCCAAAAAGCGTACGCACCCGGCACGTTGCGGGCCGAAGGATGATAGACTTCCAGACCGTCCAAAGGCACGCCGGCAAAAATTTGCGTCAGCAGAGCCCTGTCGCCCACTTCTTCCGGATGGGCCAGGACGGCCAGCCCCCCGGCGCCGTGAATCAGGTGCACGGCTTCCAGCGGCGTCAGCTTCGGCTGAGGCACATAACAAGGTTTGCCCCGGCCCAGATATTTGTCAAAAGCTTCCTGGACGCCCTGCACATAACCCTTGGCCACCATGGCCTTGGCTACATGGGGACGTCCCACCGCCCGGTTCCGGGGATCGCATTCCTCCACCTGGACCACTATGCCGTGTTCCTTTAACTTGCCTAAAATTTTTTGCAGACGGGTTTCCCGGGCATGCCGCAGCCGCAGCATATTGGTCAGAAGCGGCTCATTATCAGACCGCACCCCGTAACCCAGGATATGCACCGAAGCATCTCCGGCCTGGCTGCCCAGTTCCACTCCCGGGATAACCTGCAGGCCGGCTTTGGCTCCGGCGGCAAAAAATTCCGGGATGCCGTTCAAGGTATCGTGGTCGGTCAGGGCCACCACCGTAAGCCGGGCCGCTGCCGCCTGTTCCACCAGCTGGGCAGGCGTATAGACACCGTCCGAAAAAGTACTGTGCAGATGCAGATCGACCAGGCTCATGCTAAACTCCGGGCCAGCTCGATCAGCGTCGCCGTACCAAAACCGGTACCGCCCTGGACGATATGGCCGCTGGTCTTGGTGGCGGTAGAAGTGCCGCCGATGTCCAGATGGGCCCAGGGCAAATCTTTTTTCACAAAGCTGCCGATAAAGAGACCGCCGGTGATACAGCCGCCGGGACGGCCGGCACTGTTCTTCACATCGGCCACATCGCTCTTGATGGCCGCCGCCAGATCCGGCAGGCTGGGCAGCTGCCACCAGCTTTCGCCTACCCGGGCGCCGCTGTCCTTGATAGCCTGCGCCAGCTGGTCATCGTTACTGATGATGGCGCTGGTCTCTTTGCCTAAAGCCACGCTCACCGCACCGGTAAGAGTGGCAATATCCACCACTTTGACGGCGCCTAAATAACCGGCGTACCACACCGCATCCGCCAGGACCATGCGTCCTTCCGCGTCAGTGGAGATAACTTCGATGGTCTTGCCGCTGGCGCTCCGGACGATGTCACCGGGACGCTGGGCGCTGCCGCCTGGCATATTTTCGGCACAGGCCATGATGCCCAGCACATTTACCGGCAGTTTTAACGCCGCGATGGCCCGCAAAGCTCCCAGCACATCGCCGGCGCCGGTCATATCGTCTTTCATCTCGCCCATGTTGTCGTCGGGTTTTATAGAGATACCGCCGCTGTCAAAAGTAATGCCTTTGCCTACCAGTGCCAGAAAAGGTTTATCCCCGGCGCCGTTATAAGTCAGCGTGATGAGCCGGGACGGATGGATGCTGCCCTGGCCTACCGCCAGCAGCGCCCCCATATTTTTCTTCGCCATGGCCTGCTCGTCTAAAATTTCCAGGGCCAGCCCGTACTCCTTGGCTACAAGCCTGGCTTCCTCGGCAAATACTTCGGGATTCAAAATATTGCCGGGCTCGTTGACCAGCTCCCGCACATAATTGATGCTGTCCGCGATAATATGTGCTTCCTTTAAGATGCGGCGGCTGCTTTTTGCAGCTGTCAGGACCGTGACCGTTAAAGGTTCCAGCCTCTTAACCTGGGATTTATAAACGTTAAACTCATAGTTGCCCAGTTCCAAACCTTCCAGGACCGCCTGCAGCTGCGCCGCCCTGGCTGTTTCCAGGAGCAGCGGCGCCACTACTACCGCCGTGGCATACCTGCCTTCCTGTAAGGTGCGGATAGCGCTGCCGGCAGCCTTACGCAGCTCGGCAGTAGTGCCTGCCGTACCCAGACCGGCGATAACCACCTTCGTTAATCTTTTACCACGTGGTACCAGCAGACTGGTCAGCTGGCCGGCCACCGTCACTTGTTCCTCCTGCGCGGCCGCAGCGGCCACCACTTTTTGGAGAGCAGCGGGCAGACCGGTCTTGCCTAAAAGCGGCAGACATTTTGTTCCTAAAAATACTAGTACGGCATCCGCCTTGGCATAATCTGCCTTGGCAAAAGATGCTACCTGCAAAGTTAATTGTTTACTCATACAGACACCTCGATAGAGAAATTAATCCGGGTCAGCTGGTGCCCCGGTACAAAATTCAGCTGCGCAGTTGCGCCGCCGCTTATTCAAACGTGCGGCAGTTATCCGCCGCGTCAAAGAAAGTATACCCATTTTTGTTGTGCAGGTTCAGGTCGCTGACCAGCACCTTACGGGCATAGATTTTCTGGCCGTTGTCGTAATAACTGCTGCTGGCATGGAGCACATACGGCTGGCCGTTTTGCATGCCTAAATAAAGCATCACATGGGTCTTGCCCAGATGGATGGTAGAAGCAGGATTCAGTTTCCGGAAAGCGGCAAAACGCTGCTCATGGCTGAGCGGCGTCAGGTCCAGGTTCAGGCCGGCGGTAACTTTTTGCTGCCGGGCGTTCCGGGGCAATTCGATACCGCAGGTCCGGTAAGCATCCGCCACCAGGGAGCTGCAATCCACACTGTTTAAAAGTCCGCCCCAGCCATATTCGTTGCCGTAAAACTTAAACGCTTCCCGGATGATATTGTTCTCGGTGTAATCCAGATAACCAACGCTGAGACTGCTGCTTTTTGCCAGGTCCCGTTTGGTGGTTACCAGCTGGCCTTTCACATCCCGTTCCGGCACCGTCACCACGTAGTGCCCGTTCTGCTCCCCGTCGTAGAGGAGGCGGGAACCCTGCTGATAATACAGTTCCTGCTTGCCCAGCGGCAGGCGGTATTCCTTGGCGGTGACCACTAAAAAGCGGGACGGCTCCACAAACTTGAGCCAGGTAGCACGATCCGTCAGGCCCAGGGCATATTTATTAAGCCAGCCCCGGTAGTTGTAGCTCTGCACATAGTAGAACTGGCTGTTGCTACTGGCATGATAAATGGCCACCGGTTCGCCGGGATCGATGGCAGTTTCCTGCAGATTGTCGTAGTAAATATCCGTAGCCGTGTCAAACATGCCTAGATCCGTGGGCAGCGTGCGGATATTGGCCCGCTGGGTCACCACGGCATAGCGTGGTTTAATCAGCGCCGGCACTGCGTTCACATTGGTTAATCTTTTCAGCAGCGCCTTATATTTTTCATCCGCCACATGGCCTTTCACATACTGGGTATCTGCCAGCCCACTATAATTCATCAAGGCGGTCTTCACCGGAGCGCCGTTAATTTGCGCCGGCAGGCTAGCCAGGTCTGCCATTTCCGGAGACGCCTGGCGTACCCGCTTATTAAAAGCCTGCACTTCCGCCGCGTTTAAGATCAGCATATTGCCGGCCGGATTATGTTTGGTCCAGTACTCCGCCGTGGTCATCGGCCCCGTGGCCACGATCCCGGCCCAGGCCGGCACGGCACACGCCAAACTTACCGCCGTTACAGCCAAAATTTTTTGTAATCGCTTCATGATGGCTCCCTCACTTTATTAATAACTGAGCAAACACCCTCTGTACCGCAGCACCGCTTGCCGTTTACGGTGCTACTTTGCCGCGGCACCAGCCGCCGGCGTAAAATCCTGCAAGTCGTAATCCCGGACGCTGGTGGCCCGGTCCGCAAACATCCTGCCGTCCCTGCCGTGCAGTTCCAGGTCGCTGACCAGCACCTTGCGCACATACACTTTATACCAGGGCCGTCCGCCTGCCTGCAGCCTGTGACTGCCTTGGCCTGTCGCCGCGCCCGCTTCGTAATAGCTGCTGGCGGCATGAATCACATAAGGCTTATTATCCGCCTGGCCCAGATAAACCATCACATGGCCCGGCATATGGATGGTAGCGCCGGGACGCAGCTCCCGGTACACCAGCTGCCGCTGCTCATGGCTGGCCCCCGTCAAATCCCGGCGCCCGCCTAAAGGACAACGGCGCAGCTGGTCGGAGTTACGTGGCAGGATGAGGCCCATGGTCTTGTAAATAGAATCCACCAGGCTGGAACAATCCACGCTGCGGAAACTGCCGCCCCAGCCGTAGGGATTGCCGTAAAATTTAAAAGCCTGACGCACCACATTATTAGAAGTATAGGGCAGATAGCCAACATGCAGAGCCGCTGTTTTGGGCAGCTGCACGGTTTTTTCCCAGAGCCGGCCCCACTGATCCCGGTACGGCAGCAGCACCGTATAATTTTTAGGTCCTTCTTGCTGTAAAAGCAGCTTGCCGCCCATCAGGTAAAAAACTTTACCCGCCGGGCCCGGCACCTGATACTCCTTGTCCACCACCTGCACAAATTTTGGCGGCTGCACATACCGGAGCCAGTGGTCCCGGGTAGTCAGCGCCACATCTTTTTGCAGCAGCCAGCCCCGCACGTTATACATCTGCACGTAAAAATATTGCTGATCCTTAGACGCGTGCAAAATGGCCACCGGGTCCCCCGGTTCCACTACCGTGTCCTGCAGGACGTCATAATAATGGTCGTCCGCTTCCTCGTACAAACCTTCCTCCCGGGGCAGGTTACGCAGGGAACTGTGTTGTACGGCCACGCCGTACCGGGTCACCACCACCGGCGGAACCGTGCCCGGGTCCGTCAGCGCTTGCAACCGTTCCCGCTCCGCCGCTGTAAAAAGTTTGCCGCCGGCGTAAAGCGTTCCCCGCAGATAAGCATAATTGGTCAGGGTCTTGCGCACCGCCTTACCGTCCAGCAGCTGCGGAAAAGCAGCTAAATCCACCACCAGCAGCTTCTGGTCGCTTTGTAAAACTTTTTCATTATATGCCTGAATCCCGGCGGCATCCAAAAGCACCTGCTCGCCGTCAGGATTCTGCTTTACCCAGTAGTCCGCTTTCGTCAGCGGTCCCTCCTGGATGATACCGGCCATAGCTACGCTCATATACCAGAGCAGCGGCGCCAGGGCCAGAAAAATTTTTGCGTACACGGAAGCCTCCTCCACACGCCGGTACCTGCTCAGGCCGGCACGGTCAAATGCCGGCGTCCCTGCCAGTACGGTGTTTCTTTTCCCATCTAAACTTCTTGTCCATCATTTATTTTACCACTTTTACCGGCCCCTGTCCGTAAAAAAATGCGCAGGCCTTAAGCAAGGTCTGCGCACAAGTAGTTATCGCATCAACTTGTTATCTTTTAAAACTTCCTGCAGCTTAGCCAGAGCCGGAGCGCTGATGGGTGTCAGCGGCAGGCGGGGCTCGCCGGCGTCAATACCGGTCACCAGAGTTACCGCGGCCTTAACCGGGATGGGATTAGTCTCCAGGAACATGGCATGCGCCACCGGAACCATCTTAGAGTTAAAATAAGCTGCTTCCTGGACCTTGCCTGCCTGGTACGCGTTCATCACATCATTCAAAAGCTTGCCGCCGATATTGCTGAGCACGGACACCAGTCCGGTAGCGCCTACGGACATGAAGGGCAGGATCAGGATATCGTCGCCGCTGTAAATGGTAAAGTCCGGCGGCAAAGTGCGGTACAGTTCCGCTACCTGGTCCACGTTGCCGGCAGCTTCCTTGATGGCCACGATATTTTTAAAATCCCGGGCCAGCCTGGCTACGGTAGCCGGGGCAATATTGCCGCCGGTACGTCCGGGTACGTTATAAACGATGATGGGCAGCGTGGTGCTCTTGGCCACCGCCGCAAAATGCTGGTAGTAACCTTCCTGGGTAGGCTTGTTGTAATACGGTCCTACCACCAGGACGCCGTCCACACCCACGCCGGCTGCCAGACGGGTAGCTTCGATGGTGCTGCTGGTGCTGTTGGTACCGGTGCCTACGATAATCGGCACCCGCTTGTTAATCCTCTTGATCACCTGACGGTACAGTTCCAGTCTTTCCTCCATGGTCATGGTAGCTGCTTCGCCGGTACTGCCGCATACCACCAGGGCATCCGTGCCGTGGTTGATCTGCCACTCGGCCAAATCGCAGGCTGCCTGATAATTGACGCTGCCATCCTTAGCAAACGGCGTCACCATTGCTGTTAATAATCTGCCAAAATACGGGTTCTTCATTTTAACACTCCTCTTTTCTGACTCCACGCCAACTTGTTTTACCTAACGCACTCATCTTGAAAGTTTTTCGCTTGTAAAGTCACTGCCGCTCAGCCCAATTTAAAGGCGCTGTGCAAGGCATTCACTGCTGCTTTCTCATACTGGTCCTTGATCACGGCGGAGATAGTCACGTCGGAGTCCACCGTCTGCAGGATGCCGATTTTGTTGGCGGCCAGCGCGCTGACAAACCGGGCCATGTAACCGGGTACGCCTTCCATGCAGCTGCCTACCACGCTGACCTTGGCGCAATGTTCGTTGCAGACAAAGGAAAACTGACGTTCCGTAAGCAGTTTTTTAGTAGGCGCCACCTTGTCATCGTAGACGGCGAACATGGCCAAAGTCTCGGACAGGTTCAGGCAGCCAACGCTGATGCCGGCTTCCGCCAGATCTGCGAACAGGGCCTGCCCCTTCGCTGGGTCGGAGGGCGTCAGCGTCACCCGGAACTGGGCGATGCCGGTGATGGAAGTCACGCCGCTGGCACTCTTTTCGTTAATCTGGGCCTCCCCGCCGGTAAAGCACACCGGATTCGTGATAAGCGTACCGGGCGCGTCGCTAAAGGTAGACTTAATGAGCAGGGGAATATTTTTAGCCATGGCGATCTCCACGGCCCGGGGATGGATGACCTTTGCGCCCTGATGGGCCATCTGACACACATCGCCGTAGGAAACCCGGTCCAGCAGGCTGGCATCTTTTACCAGCCGCGGATCGGCGGTCATGATGCCTTCCACGTCGGTGTAAATCTCGACCACTTCGGCGTTTAAGGCGGCGCCTAAAGCTGCCGCCGTAGTATCGCTGCCGCCCCGGCCTAAAGTAGTAAACTTGGCGTTATTCTCCGTCTGGCCCTGAAAACCGCACACCACCGGGATGATATCTGCATTCAGCAGATTTAACAAAGCTTCGGTATGAATGGTTTTAATCCGGGCGGCGCCGTACTGGGAATCTGTGACGATGCCCGCCTGGCCGCCGGTTAAAGCGCAGGCGTTCAGCCCTACTTTTTGCAGAGTGGCCGCCATGACGCAGGCGCTGATAATCTCGCCGCAGCACATCATCAGGTCCAGCTCCCGGGCATGGACGGACAAATTATTGTCTTTCAGGGTATTGATCAAAGTATCCGTGGCATACGGCTGGCCTTTCCTGCCCATGGCGGAAACCACCACCACCGGGCTGAAGCCTTTAGCCAAAGCCTGCTGTACTTTTTTGGTCACAGCCTGGCGTGCCTCTTCCGAGTTCACGGAAGTGCCGCCAAATTTTTGTACGATAATCTTCATCGCAAAATTCCTTCCCTGCTCCGGGTCCCCTCATCTGACCCTGATTTTTAGCCGTGCGACCCGACCGGATTTAGCTCCGGCAGTCGTCAGCCTGTAAAAACTTCTACGAAACTTTTATTTTTGCAGCCAGCCGTTCTTAATCATCACTTCGGCGATCTGCAGCGCGTTTAAAGCCGCGCCCTTGCGAATCTGGTCGCCTACCACCCAGAAGTTAAAGGTGTTGGGATTGGATTCATCCCGGCGCAGCCGGCCCACATAGCAGTCGTTCTTGCCGCTGGTATATAAAGGCATGGGATACACTTGCTCGTTAGGTGCGTCCAGCACCTGCACCCCGGGGAAATTCTCCAGCGCCTTGCGCATGTCTGCCAGATCCAGGTCGTGTTCAAATTCCACGTTCACGCTTTCGCTGTGGCTGCGGTATACCGGCACCCGCACCGTGGTAGCCGTGATGCGCATCTCCTGGTCGTCAAAAATCTTGCGGGTCTCGTTGACCATCTTCATCTCTTCCTTGGTATACAGGTTATCCAGGAAGACATCAATCTGCGGGATCAGGTTAAAGGCGATAGGAAAATGTTTGGCCAGGCTGGCGGAAGGCAGGATATGGGGAATCATCTCTTTGCCCTCGCTGTAGGCCTTAGTCTCATCGGTAAGCTCATCAATACCTGCCTTGCCGGCGCCGCTTACCGCCTGGTAGGTGCTGACCACGATACGTTTGATCCTGGCCAGGTCATACAAAGGTTTCAGCGCCATCAGCATGATGATGGTGGAACAGTTGGGGTTGGCGATGATCCCGTGATGTTTTAAGATGGCCTGGGGATTAATCTCCGGCACAATCAAAGGAACATCAGGATCCATGCGGAAAGTACTGGAGTTGTCGATGACCACCGCACCGGCCTTGACGGCGTAGGGAGCAAACTCCTTGGAGATGCTGCCGCCGGCAAAAAGCGCGATGTCCATACCTTTAAAAGAATCCGGCGTAGCTTCTTCCACCGTATAAGTTTTACCCTTCACGGTCAGCTTGGTACCGGCGCTGCGCTTAGAGGCCAGCAGCCGCAGTTCGTTAAACGGGAAATCCCGTTCCTCAATCAGGTTGATAAATTCAGTTCCCACTGCCCCGGTAGCTCCCAGGATGGCCACATTATATTTTTGCATCATGTTCCCTCTTTTCCCATTATCTTTACTGCAGACGGTCGGCAGCCCTGAGGGCTCAACTGTACCGTCCCGCGCTTAATCCAGGATCTGGTCCAGACCGTACACCAGGCCCTGCCGTGTCAAAATCTTACGGCAGCCCAGGAGCACGCCGGGCATATAACATTCCCGGTTTACCGGGTCGTTGATAATCTTTAAGGTTTCTCCCTGGCTGCCAAAAATTACTTCCTGGGAAGCCACGTAGCCCGGCAGCCGCAAACTGTGGATGCGGATACCTTCCACGTCGCCGCCCCGGACGGCAGCCAAAGTTTCTTTCTCGTCCGGATGTCCCTGCTTATGGGCCGTTCTCACTTTCGTGATCATCTGGGCGGTCAAGAGAGCTGTACCGCTGGGCGCGTCCAGTTTCTGATCATGGTGTTTCTCGATGATTTCCACATCGCTGAAATACTTGGCGGCTTCGGCAGCCAGTTTCATCATCACCACGGCTCCCAGTGCAAAGTTGGGCGCAATCAGGGCGGCCGTATGATGAGCTTCCGCCAGTTGCTTGACCTCGGCCAGGCGTTCCGGGGTAAAACCTGTGGTACCTACCACCGCATGAATGCCTGCCTGTAAGATCAGGCGCAGACCGCCCATGACCGCATCCGGCCTGGTAAAGTCTACCACCACATCCGGTTTGGTGGCCGCCAGTGCCTCTGCTAAATCCGTATAGACAGGCAGGGCGCCCTGCTTGCCCGGCACCGTCTTACCGGCACCGTGCACATCCACACCGCCTACCAGTTCCAGGTCCGCCGCGTTATTCACCGCCCGGACCACTTCGCTGCCCATGCGCCCTAAAGCGCCGTTCACCAAAACCTTGCTCATCTTTGCCACACCTTTCTTCATTAATAATGGGGTTAGGAAAAATAGATTAGCTTATAAAAAAACCGTTGAGACATATCCCAACGGTTCAAGTTAAATGCACCTAAATAGTTGAGATAGCTCTCCGCCAGCCAGGCTGACGACAGTCCGCCGGGTTTCCCCGACGACCCAGGCAGGAGGGCATGCCTGCCTTCCCCCTTCGGCGATAGCCCTTTCACCCGGTTCGGCGATGCCTCTCCCCGGGATACTGATGCTTTTCGCGCCTCTATCTTTCAAGTTACGTATATTATAAGCTGATACTTGTGCCTTGTCAAACAAAAATTTACAAAAAGTCCCTGCTTTTTATTTTTTTAAGTCAAATCTGTTTCATATTTTTTTGTAACCTTGTATACAAAATACGTCAGGTTTTAAAAAAGTTTACAAAAAAGTGCTTTTTTGTTTGCATTTTTGGGTCAAGGTGTATATAATAACTTTCAACATATAAATTTACGGGGCTCTGCCACCGTAAGAAGCGCCTCAGGCGTATGTTTGCAAGTATTATTTTAAGGGAAAGAAGGTATCTTAGTATGACTATGAAAAAAGTGTGTGCAACAATCGGTAAGTATTTCGGTGTAATGGCGGTCTTGTTCCTGATCCTGGGCATGACCTTCCCGGACTCCTTCAAATGGGTACTGGGTAAAGCCGGCGGTATTTCCATCCTCAGTTTCCTGTTAGGCGTCATCATGTTCGGTATGGGCACCACGCTCACCACCGAAGATTTCATCCTGGTTTTTAAGCGTCCCACCGATGTTCTAATCGGCGCTGCCGCTCAGTACATCATCATGCCCGGTCTGGCTTTTCTCCTGTGCCGCGCCTTTGATCTGAGCCCGGCCCTGACAGCCGGCGTAGTTTTGGTCGGCACCTGCCCCGGCGGTACTGCTTCCAACGTTATTACCTTCATGAGCAAAGGCGACCTGCCCTTGTCCGTGACCATGACCAGCGTCAGCACCCTGCTGTCGCCTATCCTGACCCCGCTCTTAACTTATCTCATCATCGGCACCAAGATTGATTTCAGTCCGGTAGCCATGTTCTGGAGCATCATCGAGATCGTTATCATTCCTATCTGCCTGGGCCTGGCTGTAAAAAAGTTCCTGCCCAAGTTTGCCGCAGTTGCCGTTGATTATCTGCCCGCCGTTTCCGCCATCGCGATTTCCTTAATCATCGCCGGCGTTATCGGTGCCAGCCGCAACGCCATCCTGCAGAGCAGCGCGCTCATCCTCTTAGTGGTTATCCTGCACAATGTGTGCGGTTATGCTTTAGGTTTCCTGGCTGCCAAAGCCACCGGAATGAGCTGGAAAAAAGCTGTCGCCCTCTCTATCGAAGTCGGCATGCAGAATTCCGGTCTGGCTACAGGCCTGGCCAAAGCTCACTTTGCTGCTATGCCTATGGCTACGGTTCCCGGCGCTATCTTCAGTGCCTGGCACAATATTTCCGGAGCCATCCTGGCGTTCATCTATGTGAACTACCTGAACCCCAAGTATGATCCGGAGTACCAACCGGAAGAAGCAGAACTGAAAGCTGCTCCTGCCAAAGCCTAAACGAACATAATTTTAAGGGTACTGCAAAAGCTTGCAGTACCCTTTTTCTCTGCCCTCTTTACCGGGACAGATGCAAATTTACTTAAGCCCAGGAAAACGCGTTGCCCTTACCACCCGGCCTAACAGATCCTGGGCAGCCCTTCGCCCCGGAGCGGCGGTAAATTGCGAAACCCGCCCAGCGCCGTGTGTAAAAAGACGCCGCTGCCGCTGTGAGCCGAGCCGATGATGGCGGCCTCCTGTCCGTAGGTCTGCGCCTGCAAAAGTTCCAGCGCCGCCCCGGCCTGCTCCGCCGGCACGGCCAGGACTAATTTACCTTCGTTGCCCATGGTGTAAGGCTCCAGTCCTAATAGACCGCACAAAGAAGTGACGCCTTCCCGGACCGGGATTTGCTTTTCTTCCAGTACCAGCCGGCAGCCGGAAGCGGCAGCCAGCTCGTTAACCACCGTGGCCATACCGCCCCGGGTCATATCCCGGACCGTATGCACGTCTATGCCTGCCGTCAGCAGCGCCGCTACCAGTTTGTTTAAAGGCGCGCAGTCGCTTTGCAGGCTGGTCTGTAAACCTAAGCGGGTAGCCAGGATACAACCGTGATGATCGCCCAGGGTTCCCGACACCAGGATTTTATCACCGGGCCGGATTTGGCTGGCGCCAATCTGGCAGTGAACCGGACGTAACCCCAGACCGGTCGTGTTAATGAACAGTCCCGGCGCTGTCTCCGTACCGGCACTGACTGCATCCTCCCCAGCCTTCGCCATGGCAGCAGCTGCCTCATTCGCACCAGCCTGTCCCGTGGTAGCAGCTGCTGCATCCGCCCCAGTTTTCGCCGTGACGACAACTGCTGCATCCGGGTGGCGCCGTTCCACCACCTTGGTATCGCCGGCCACAATCTGCACGCCTGCTTCCCGGGCCGTAGCCGCCATACTTTGTACCACCTGCTCCAACACTTCCAGATTCAGGCCCTCTTCCAGGATAAAGGCGGCGGTCAGGTACAAAGGCCGGGCGCCCATACAGGCTAAATCGTTCACCGTACCGCACACCGCCAAACGGCCGATATCGCCGCCGGGGAAAAAGAGCGGCGTAACCACAAAACTATCCGTGGTCAACACCGGGCTGCCTGCCAGTTCCGGCAGTACGGCCCCATCTTCCATGCGGCTTAAGATCTCGTTCTGAAAATATTTGGCAAACAGGCTGCCGATCAGGGCATCCGTTGCCGCGCCTCCGGCGCCGTGTTTCAGTTCAATCTGCATCTTGATCTTCCCCTATAATAATTTTGCTGCGTACCATTTTCTGCCGCAGCAGCTTAACCTTGTTCCTCGTATACGATCCGGCAACTGCCTTCACTGGAAACCATGCAGGCCCCCACCGGCTGTGACGGCGTGCAGGCCTTACCAAAGAGCGGGCACTCCCTGCTGGTTAGCCGTCCAGTCAGAACCTGGCCGCAGCTGCACCCGGGCGGAATCTGATCTGCATCCAGACCACGACTGCCTGCATCCAGCACCGCATACGGACCCTGCAGGTATAAACCGGAAGCAGGCAGCACCATAAGACCGCGCCAGCTGGCAGGACCCGCTGTAAAAACTTTCTGCAGCAGCGCCTGAGCTTTCACGTTGCCCTGGGGTTTGACAAAAGCGCCGTACTCATTCCAGAGGCCGGCCTCCTTGTGACTGGCGGCAGATACCAAACGGCACAGGGCCGCAGCTAACAGTTCCGGCGTAAAACCACCTACCACCATAGGTTTATGGTAACGCACCGCCAGCGGGCGGAAAATTTCACTGCCCGTGATCACCGCCACATGCCCGGGACACAGGAACCCGTCAATGTCCGCCGTCCGGCACAGCTCCTCCAGGACCTGTGGCATGGTTTTGAGCGCCGTTAAAAATTTTATATTCGTCAGACCCCGGGCCAGGATTGTCTCTGCCAGGGCCGCCCATACCGGCGCCGTGGTTTCAAAACCTACCGCCGCCAAAATAAAGGTCGTCTGTGGTTCCCGGGCCGCCCGCTCCAGCACATCTTCCGGCTGGTAGAAAAAATCGCAGTGCCCGCCCCGGGCCCGGGCGCTCAGCAGGGAATCCCGGCTTCCCGGTACGGCAAGCATGTCGCCGAAAGAAAGTACGCAGTGCCCCGGCTGCCTGGACAAATCCACCAGCTTATCAATATAAGCCGTAGGTGTGACGCAGACCGGACATCCCGGTCCGGATAAAAGTTTAACCGTCGGCGGCAGCAGGTTGCGCAGCCCACTGCGGTACAAGGCCGCCGTATGGGTGCCGCAAACTTCCATCAGCTTTAAAGGCCGGCCCCGGGAATTTTGCAGGGAGGCCACCAAAAGTTTAGTCTGCATGGGCCGCCTCCTCCAGTTCCTGGTACAAATCCGTCAGCTCCAGGGCCTGCTCCTGCTGCATAACCTCAATGGCCATGCCGGCATGTACCAGCACGTAATCGCCGACCTGCGCATCCACCAGGGCTAAATTGACCCGGGCTAAGGTACCGGCAAAATCCACCTGGGCATGCTGCCCCGTAATTTTTTTAACAAGACCCGGAAAAGCTACACACATAACTGGCTCCTTTTTCTACAATAGTAATAGAAATTTTTAAGGCCGGCACAAACCGTAATAAGCCTGACCTAAGACGATACCGCCGTCACCGGGCGGCACCTGTTCGTTCACATACACCGCAAAACCTGCTGCCGTTAAAACCTGCACGCAGCCTTCCAATAAGATCCGGTTGGCAAAACAGCCGCCGCTAAGCACTACCTGCCGGCACTTTTCTGTTTGCGCCGCTGTCAGGACCATGTTCACTAAGGCCCGGTGGAACCCCAGGGCAGCCGCAGCCCGCCACTGCAAACTGTCAGCTTTCCTAACTCCGGCACGGGATACTGCCAGCTGCTGCAGCATAACCGCCGGATCATAAACTGTGCCTCGGCACTCCAGCTGTAAAGCCAGCGGTGCCAGATGCTGATTCAGGGCCAGCTGGGCCCAGGCTTCCAGTTCCATGGCGCCCCGTCCCTGATGGGTATTCTCACTGCAAATACCTAAAAGGGCACTGACAGCGTCAAAGAGCCTGCCCATACTGGAATTAGCAATCACGTTAACCTGCTGGCTGAGCGCCGCCCGCACAGCAATCACATGAGCGTCCGTGACTTCCGGCACCGCATCCGGAAAGTCCGCCGGTGTTAAGCCGGCGTGGAGCAGCTGGCACACCGCCGTTTTCCAGCCCTGCCGCATGGACTGATTTCCACCCAGCATCGGCACTGACGCCAGATGCGCCACCCGGTGCGCGCTGAGACCCTCGCACCGTAAAAATTCGCCGCCCCAGATAGTACCGTCGCTGCCGTAACCGGTACCGTCAAAGCAGACTGCCAGCACCGGTCCCTGCAAATGGTGTTCGGCGATAACGCTTAAGGCATGGGCCTGGTGATGCTGCACCTGCAGTACTTGCAAAGATAAACCCCGGGCCCAGGTCGTGGTGTAATACTCCGGATGCAAATCCGCCACTACTACCTGCGGCTGCATCCCTAACAAGTTTGCCGTATCCCGCGCCAGCCAGGCAAAATGCTGTTGGGTGGCCACCTCTTCCAGATGTCCCGGTACCGCCACCGGATAAACTAACTGGCCCTGTCCTAAGGCCAGCGCCGGTTCCATCTGAGCGCCTGCGGCTAAAACTACCGGCTGTGCAGGAGACGGCGCCGTAGTAACGGCTACCGGTTCCGGCAGATAACCCCGAGTGCGCCGCAAGATCTGCGTCCTGCCTGCCACTACCTGGACCACGCTGTCATCCGCCGGTCTCAGGATGGCGCGGACATAAGTAAATAAACCTGCCACTGCAGGATGCGCTGCATAATATTTTTCCATGTCCCCATCTCTAAAAATGATGGGCGCACCGCTCTCGTTACAACTGGTCACCACTAAGGGAAAGTCTGCCGCCAGCAGGGCATACAAACCCTGGGGCGGTAAAAAGATACCCAGCCGGCCGTAAGGATAAGCCACCGACCTGGCAATTGGTGCCGGAGCAGCCACTGCGGATTCCTTAAACACGTCTGCCATTGTGATACGCTGCAGAAGCACGATGGGCCGGGCCGGACTTTGTAAAAGCTCCGCCTCAGCTGCCGTCACCGTACAAAGCTGCTGTGCTGCTGCCAGGTCCCTCACCAGCACGGCCAAAGGTTTGCTCGGACGGTGTTTAAGCTCGCGCAAAGCCTGCACCGCTGTTTCCTGGTCTGCCCGGCACACCAGGTTAAATCCGCCCACGCTTTTCACCGCGATAATTTTGCCGGCGGTTAAAAGGTCCCGGGCCGCTGCCAGCGCCGCCGCAGCCGGTAAGTGATCTGCCCCGCCCCGTACCCGACCGTCCAGCTGCGGGCCGCACTCAGGGCAGCTTAAAGTCTGGCCGTAGCAGCGCCGGTCTGCCGGGTTGGCATACTCCCGGCTGCAATCGGGACACATGGTAAACTCCGACATCGTCGTCCGCTCCCGGTCATAAGGCAGCACCTGCATGATCGTATAGCGGGGACCGCACTGGGCACAACTGATATACGGATAGTGAAAACGCCGGTTGCCGCCGGCCAGCATTTCTGCCAGACAATCCGGGCACAGACCCAGATCGGCCGGTACCACCGGCGCCGGAATCCTGCCGCCGCTTTCCCTGATCGTAAAAGCAACAAAACGCCGGGACGTAGTCGTCCTGGCGTCCAGATGCGTAAGCGCAACGGGAGCCGGCAGTGCCCGCAAAGCAGCGCAGAACTGTTGCAGCTCCGCAGCGCTGGCATTCACCGTAATCCAGGCGGCGCCGCTGCTGTTAGCTACCCAGCCGGTCAGTTTGAATTTGTGCGCCAGCCGCAGGACTGCCGGTCTAAAACCGACGCCCTGCACCCGTCCCTGGATAAAAAGTTCCCAGGTGTTCACTGCTGTCTGTTCCATCCCGTCACCTGCACTACCAAAGTTTCTCTGCCCGTACGCAACTACTCCTGCTTCTCCCTGCCGGCGGAGTTTAGCTTTTAGGTTCCGTCACGCTCCGGGCTCTGTGAGCCAGCCAGGCCGCAACCTGGTCGTACCCCGCACCGGTCTTGCCGTCCACCTTAAAGAACGGCGCCTCCGGATTCAGATGCCGCAACCCTTGCAGGAAAAATTCTTCGTCAAAATCCACATAGGGCAACAAATCTATCTTACTCAGCAAAATCACATCCGCCTTTTCAAAAGCCAGCGGATATTTATAAGGCTTGTCACTGCCGTCCGTCACGCAAACCTGCAGCAGCTTAATATCTTCCCCGATGGAAAATTCCGCCGGGCACACCAGGTTGCCCACGTTTTCCACGAACAGGATTCCCGGTACCGCAAATTCCAGGGTGTGCACCGCATTATGGAGCAGGGGCGCGTCCAGATGACAAGCGCCAAAAGTATTAATCTGGCTGGCGCTGATTTTTTGCTTGCGCAGGCGCTCCGTATCAATATCCGATTCAATATCCCCCTCTACCACGTAACTTTTACCGGGCAGAAGTTTAATCAGATGCTCCAGGGTAGTAGTCTTGCCGGCTCCGGGAGCCCCCATCACGTTCACGGTAAAAATACCCCGGGCCGTTAAATACTCATGGACGTGTTCCGCCACATGGTCGTTGCGGGCATGGATATCCACCTGCACGTCCTTACTGATCATATGCATCAGTCTGCTACCTCCAGTTCCACATTCTTCACATAAAATTCCTTGCCAATTTCCGTAGGCCGGCCGTCACCGCCGCAGGCGGGACAAGTAAAACTAAAAGGCCGGCGATAAAAAAGCTGGCCGCACCTGGTGCAGCGCAGCTTGGGTTTTACACCTTCAAGATGCAGGACAGCGCCTTCACAGACCGTGCCCTCGGACATCACATCAAAATACATCTGGATAGATTCCCCGATGAACCCGGAATCCTCGCCTACCACCAGGCTGATGGCTGTAACACGTCCCTGCTGTGCTGCCGCCGCCTCGCAGGCGATACGGATAATTTCCTCCGTCACCGGACCTTCATGCATGGCCGTCTCCGTCAGCAGGCGGCACAGGTTGCGGTGCTGCCGGTGCCGGTGTAGCTGCCTGTGGTGGTTGCACACCGGTAGCTGCCGTCGTCTTTACCGCGGTCAGTGTCACTGTAGCTGTCGCCGTCTGAGGCGGTACCTGTTTCACAAAAGTCTCAGCCTTTTTTACCGTGCCGGGCGCCGCATACTGGGGCTCCATGCGCAGGCATTTAACCGGACAGTTATCCACGCAGGTGGCACACTGCACGCAGGCAAAACGGTTAATAGTCCAGCTCTTGGCGCTCCGGTCCACCACGATAGCGCCTGCCGGACATTTGCGCATGCACATGCCGCAACTGATGCATTTCTGAATATCGATCAGCACCCGTCCCCGCAGTTCCTCCGGCAGGACCGCCGGTTTTAAAGGATACTGTGTGGTTACCGGTTTTTTAAATAAGCCGCCCAGGATGGTGCCGGCAAAACTTAAATAGCCCATCTCTGCCTACCTTTCCGTGCAACTGATACAGGGGTCGATCGTGAGCACGATCATCGGCACGTCCGCATAGTCGCAGCCCTTCAATGCTTCCACCATCGCTGGCAGGTTCATATTGGTCGGCGTCCGGACCCTGAAGCGGGTCAGATGCGTCGTATTATTACCCTTCACATAGTAAAAAGCCTCGCCCCGGGGCTGTTCCAACCGGGCAAAATATTCTCCGTTGGGATTGCCCTTCACCGGTACAGCGATGTCGCCGGCCGGAATCTTTTCGATGGCCTGGCAAATCATATCCAGAGAGGCAAAAATTTCCTGGACCCGGACCCAGCAGCGCCCGTAACAATCACAGGTATCTGTGGAGACCGGAGTAAAGTTCAGTTCCCGGTACACACCGCTGGTATCAGCCACCCGGTAATCCAGCGGTATCCCGCTGGCCCTGACCATAGGTCCCACGGCACAGGTAGCGATGGCTGCCTCCTTGGAGAGGATGCCCACATCTTTTAAACGGCTCACGGAAGTCGGTTCCTTAAAGAAAATATCCGTGATAGTCCTGACCTCGTCCCGCATGCCTTTTAAAATGGTAGCAATGCCGTGCAGTTCGCTGTCTTCAATATCCCGGCGCACGCCGCCAATCTTACAGGCAGAAAAAATTACCCGGCCGCCGGTGGTCTTTTCAAAAATATCCAGCACCTGTTCCCTGAGCCGCCAGGAATGCATGAACAAACTTTCAAAGCCCATGCCGTCCGCCATCAGCCCCAGCCAGAGTAAATGGCTGTGAATCCGGGACAGTTCGTGCCAGATGGTACGCAGATATTTAGCCCGCAGGGGAATCTCGATGTTCATCAAACCTTCCACGGACTTGCAATAACCCCAGCCGTGACCGAAAGCACAGATGCCGCAGATTCTTTCCGCGATAAAAACATATTCCTTAAACTCCCGCTTATCCACCAGTTTTTCCAAACCCCGGTGAATATAACCGATAGAAGGAATAGCCCGTACTACTTTTTCGTCATCCAGCTCCAGATCCAGATGGATAGGTTCCGGCAGTACCGGATGCTGTGGCCCGAAAGGCACCACTGTATGTTTGCCCATCAGTGTGCGCCTCCTTTCGGCAGATCATGCCAGGGAGTTTTTTCGGCCAGGCGGAAAAACTTGCCGCCAAAATCCAAACCCTTGGCAATATGATTAATCGGTACCCCGAATAAATCGTGAATCTCGTTCTCACACACAAAAGCCGGCAGGTACAGGCTGGTGATACTGGTAATACCCTCGCCGTCCGCCAGGGTGAAACGTAAATTTTTCAACTCGTAGTCCTTATCAAAAGAATAGGTCAGCTCAAAACCTTCCGGGACCCGGGTACAACAAATCTGTACGAAACGGTAGCCCTGGAACTTTAAATTTTCCACTTCCTGCAGCAGGTCCGTGGGCCTGTTTTCAGGTTTAATGGTCACAAGATCCTGACTGCTCATGCCTGGTCCTCCTTCACATGGGTCTGGGGCGGCAAAGGCGGCAGCTGGTCTTTTTGTTCCAGCTCCTCCAGCTTGCCTTCCGCCAGCAATTTTCTTTTAGCTTCCAGCACTGCCAGTCCCTGTACCACACCGTCAATAATCGCCTGGGGCCGTGCGGCACAGCCAGGTACATAAACATCCACGGGGATAGCTTTATCCACCCCGCCGATAATATTATAGCAATCATGGAACACGCCGCCCGAAGCTGCGCATGCTCCCACTGCCACCACCACTTTAGGCTCCGGCATCTGACTGTAGATCTGGCGCACCACCGGCACATTCTGGGCATTCACCGCTCCTGTCACCAGGAAGATATCGGCATGCTTGGGATTACCGGTATTAACGATGCCAAAGCGCTCAATATCATACAAAGGCGTCAGGCAGGCCAGCACTTCAATATCGCACCCGTTACAGCTGGACCCATCGTAATGGATGACCCAGGGTGATTTTTTCATAAACGACATCTTGCAGCATCCTTTCTAACGCATATACATTAACACTAACAAATTGATAAACCCGGCGATTAAAGAAACCAGCCAGCTAGATTTTAGCAGGGCCTGCCACTTGATTCTGGAACAGCAGTTGTCCACCAGGATCTCGAAAAAGAAGACCAGGGCACAGGCCAGCAGTCCTAAAAAGACGCTCCAGCCAGCGGACCAGACGAAGAACAGATAGACAAAGCCCAGCAGGAAAATGTTTTCGTACCAATGGGCCACTTCCACCATGGCCAGGGTCTTGCCGGAAAATTCGGTGACCGTACCTTTGATCAGTTCCTGATGCGCGTGATGACTCATGGACAAATCAAAAGGCGACTTGCGGAACTTGATGCCTAAAATATACACCAGCCCCAGGAACACACCCGGCAAGAAAACGATGCCGGCAGCATGGCCGTGCATGATCTCGTTCAGGCTGAAGGTACCCGTGGCCAGATAAAAACCGATAGCCACCATCAGCAGCATGGGTTCATAACTCATGGTTTGGATCAATTCCCGCTCGGCGCCAATCTGGCTGTACGGCGAATTAGAAGAATACGCCGCCACGATCAGACAGACGCTGGCCAAGGTCAGGGTAAAGACTACCAGCAGGATATCGCCCTGGGTAAAGAAGAAAATACCGCTGATCATCACAAAAAGCAGGAAACCGCCCACGTAAAAATCCTGCACCAGGTTGACCGCTATTTCCTGTTTCTCGGTCAGCTTTAAGACATCGTAAAAAGGCTGCAACAGCGGCGGACCTACCCGGCGCTGCATCCGGGCCGTGATAATCCTGTCAATACCGGCCAGCAGACCGCCGATTACCGGTGCCAGGATCAGATACGCGATACCAAAGACCAGATTATTCATTAATTCAGACATGAGCCACACCTCCTAAGAGCTGGGCAAACTCCAGGATGATACAAGCCAGGCATAGCGCGCCGCCCGCTAAGCGCATGCGCGCCTCACCAAACCAGTTTTCCAGATACATGTTGCGCAAGGTCACCGGCACGTCCACATCCATGGCGCCGCGATAATGCAGATCGTCGCCCAGGTTTTCGCCGCTCAGGTTGGTCTGTACCAGTTTCTTGTGGCCGCGGCCAAAAGACAGCAGCGGCAGAATAACGATCAGCACCACCATGGACGACATGATAATCAGGTTTTCGTGGCCGATAACTTCTACCACATCGTGATAAACATTTTGCAGATAAGGTACTACCACCGCGCTGGAAATCCAGGGGAAGATAATGCAGACCACGATGGTCAAAACAGCCAGGGTTTTCATGGCCAGCCATTCGTCGCCGTGCACATCCGCTTCCAGGTTCTGGCGTCCGGGAACGATGGCGGTAATCTTACCCAGCCATTTTGTCCAGAAAAAGAACGTGGCCGAAGAACCAAAGACCAGGACCAGCATGATGAAAGGATGTCCCGCATCGATGACCGCCTTCATGGCCGCCCATTTGGAAATCAGCATGCCGAAAGGAGCCAGGAACATACCGCAGATACCGATGGCCATACATACGGCCAGGGTCCGCATCTCGTTAAAGAGACCGTCAAAGCTTTCAATATCCCGGCTGCCCACATGATGTTCCGCAGTACCCACCGTCAGGAACATCAGCGATTTGGCTACAGCGTGGAAAATGACCAGCATGGTCGCCGTCCACACGGCTTCAAAAGTACCGATGCCGGCGCAGCAGACAATCAGTCCCAGGTTGGAAATCGTAGAATAAGCCAGGACTTTCTTGCCGTTGCTCTGGCTGATAGCGGCAAAAGAAGCAAACAGGAAGGTCACGCCGCCCACGAACATGGCCAGCAGACCTGCCTCATTATCGCCAAGCACGGGGCTCAATTTAATAATCAAAAAGACACCGGCCTTGACCATGGTAGAAGAATGGAGCAGAGCCGAAGTCGGTGTAGGCGCCACCATGGCACCCAAAAGCCAGGACGAGAACGGCATCTGCGCCGCCTTGGTCAAACCGGCAAAAACAAGCAGTGCCACCGGCAGGGTAACATTAAATGAAGCCAAGCCCAACCGCAGTAACTGATCCAGTTCCACCGTATCAAAGCGCAGCCGCAGATAGACGATGGCGATGGCAAAGCATAAACCGCCCAGCAGGTTCATCCACAGGGCGCGGTAGGCATTATGGGTCGCTTCGCCCGTCCTTGTATAGCCAATCAGCAAAAACGAGGTGACGCTGGTAATTTCCCAACACAGATACATATTGAGCAGATTGTTGGACAACACCAGGCCGAACATGGCCGCCAGGAACAGGAACATCACAAAGAAGAAATAGGGACGACGGTCCTCTATCTCCGGTTCCAACCGCTGGAAGTCTTCCATGTATCCCAGGGCATAAATGGTAATCAGGCTGCCGATGACACCTACGACAACCATCATGATCACACCCAGATGGTCGATGAGGATATCATGCGTCACCTGCAGGGTACTGCCGGTCGTAATTTCCATCCAGAGCATAAGGCCCGTCTGGATCAGCGCCAGCAGCGCCACCCAAAAACGCCCGGACCGGCAGGACAGATAGATGATAATCAGACACAACAAAACATCCCCTGCTAAGACAAACTCACTTACCGCTCCGGCCAGCTTAAAGGTAAATACCGGCTCCTGATAAAAAGTCCAGGCGCTAACCAGCGCCAGAACCATGGTCAGTGCGGCCGCCAGTTTGACAATCACCTTCCTGGCCCCATTATCCTTCACCGCCAGCAAAATTAAGGCGGCTACCAGGGGAACACCGCATAATAAACTTAATAAGAACACAGTCCCTCCCCTTTCTGCATCCCACTGCTTAAAATTTCTCTACACTTACTATAATTATACTTTTTTACAGCCAAAATGACCAGTAATTTTCTCTCTAAACTATTGCCTGCATAAAAAATGCTTGAAAGTGTTACTCACGAAACAAAAATATTCTGCTGCAGATAAAACCGCCACAAAAACTGGCGTGCTTCTTCCGCGTATTCAATGTTCCGGCGGGGTGAAATACCTACCGCCGCATCCTCAAAATGCACATACGGCTCCACCGTCAGCAGGCTGGTCCTGAGGTCGGCACCGTACTGAGCCCTGGTGATGTCCAGGGCCTGACATAGTTTGCCCGGTCCCCGGCACAAATTGCGCACCTCGCCCGGAGACTGGCGCCGCTTTTGCATCAACGTTAACCCCTGCACCGGTTCCAGGGCCCGGATCAACACCGCATCCCCGGCTCCGGAAGGCCCCGTCACCACATTAAAACAATGATACATGCCGTAAATTAAGTAGACATAAGCCACCCCGCCCCGGTGATACATGATCTCAGTACGGGGACTGCGGTTATGCCAGGCATGGCAGGCTTTATCCACAGCGCCTGCATAAGCTTCTGTTTCAACGATCATCCCGGCGGTGGTGCCTTCCGGACTTTTGTGTACCAGCAGCTTGCCCAGCAGGTCACGGGCCACCACGGTAGCCGGCCGCACGAAAAAACTTACCGGCAGCATTATTTCTTGGTACTGCCAAAACCACCGGCACGGTCTGCCTTGGCTTCTGCACCATCATCATCGGTCACTAAAAACTTATAAAAGATGCCCTGCGCCACCCGCTCACCTCTGGCCAGCGTCAGCGGATATTTATCCGTATTGCGGATAGCCAGCATGATATGGCCTTCGTTATCCGGATTATTGTAGTAATCTGAATCCACGATGCCCACGTTATTTACTAATTCCAAACCTTTTTTTACTGCCAGGCTGGAACGGATATGCAGGCCCAAAAATTCATCCGGCTGCATATAAGCTTTGACACCGGTAGGCACCATGGTTACTTTTCCCGGCATCAGCTCCACATCATCCGGCAGGTAAAAATCATAGCCGGCTGCATTCTTAGTCTGCCGGGCCGGCATCTGGATATTTACCATCTCATAACGTCTGATTTTTTCAAACCCGCGTGTTCTCATGTTAGCACCCCTTACCTGTTCCCGGTTTGTACCGGAAGATTTAGCGTTACGCTATTATTTAATTAGTATACCATAGTATAATGGGAATTTCCAGTAAAACCAGGCCGGCTCATAAAAAAGAACCCACCGCCGCAGCGATGGGTTCCTGTTTCTTACTTTTAGTTGTTGTGTTCTACCGGAGTTTTGGGAGCAGCGGCATAACCGGCGCCCTTGGCATTTAACACAGCCTTGCGGGACAGGTTAATCCGGCCCCGGTTGTCAATCTCGGTACATTTAACCACGATCTCATCGCCTACGGAAACCACGTCTTCCACCTTGGCTACCCTTTCGGTAGAAAGTTGGGAAATGTGAACCAGGCCTTCTTTGCCCGGCAGGATTTCTACGAAAGCGCCAAAGTTCATGATCCGGGTTACCTTACCGGTGTAAACTTTACCAACTTCGGCTTCAGCAGTAATATCATGGATCATCTGGATGGCTTTGTTGGCAGACTCGGTGTTCACAGCCGCGATATAAACATTGCCGCTGTCACCGTTAATGTCCACCTGAGCGCCGCTTTCCTCGACAATCTTCTTAATCATCTTGCCGCCAGGTCCAATAACCTTGGAAATCTTTTCCGGATTAATCTTGACGGTAGTAATCTTGGGAGCGTACTTGCTCAGTTCTTTCCTGGGCTCAGCGATGCAGGCCAGCATCTTGCCCATGATAAACTCGCGGCCTTTCTTGGCTTGCGCCAGTGCCTGCTGGAAAATTTCCTTATTGATGCCGTGAATCTTAATATCCATCTGCATAGCGGTAATGCCTGCAGCGGTACCAGCAACCTTAAAGTCCATATCGCCCAGGGCATCTTCCAGACCCTGGATATCGGTCAGGATGGTGAAATCTTCGCCATCTTTAACCAAGCCCATAGCCACGCCGGCTACAGGAGCCTTAATGGGCACACCGGCATCCATCAGGGACAGGGTGCTGCCGCAAACGCTGCCCATGGAGCTGGAACCGTTGGATTCCAGGACTTCAGACACCAGACGCAGAGCATACGGGAATTCATCTTCCGGAGGAATAACCGGTAAGAGGGCCCGTTCAGCCAAAGCGCCGTGACCAATCTCACGACGGCCTGGACTACGCATCGGTTTGGTTTCGCCTACGCTGTACGGCGGGAAATTATAATGATGGATATAACGTTTGCTGGTTTCTACGCCTAAGCCTTCAATGATTTGGGCTTCGCGGAGAGGAGCCAGGGTCGTGGTATTCAAAATCTGAGTCTGGCCACGGGTAAAGAGAGCGCTGCCGTGAGTACGGGCCAGCACACCCACCTCGCAGGTAACCGGACGAACTTCGTCCAGCTGACGTCCATCAGGACGGATCTTTTCCACAGAAATGGTATGACGGACAATCTTCTTCACCAGTTTTTGAGTGATGTAGGCAACATCCACTCCCTTATCCGGATATTTTTCCAGGAAGACCTTGGCGATTTCTTCTTTCACTTTCGCCACGTTTTCTTCACGTTCCAGTTTATTGGCATCCATCAAGGCTGCCTTTAACTTCTCGGCACCGTAAGCTTCAATCTCGGTCACCAATTCAGCAGGCGGAGTATAAACCGGCACTTCCATCTTGGGTTTGCCTACTTCGGCCTGAATCTTGCTGATAAATTCAACGATTTCCTTAATCTTGTCATGAGCGAACCAGATGGCGTTCAGCATCTCATCCTCGGAAATTTCCTTGGCGCCTGCTTCTACCATCAGGATTGCGTCGTGGGTCCCGGCTACGGCCAGGTTCAGACGGCTGACTTCGGCCTGAGCCACGGTGGGGTTGATGATGTACTTGCCATCAATCATACCTACGCGCACACCGGCGATAGGTCCGTTAAAAGGAATATCAGAAATACTTAAAGCGCAGCTGGCACCAATCATGGCCGGAATATCCGGTGCATTGTCCGGGTCAACGGATACGGCGGTAGCTACGATTTGCACGTCGTTATGATAGCCTTCCGGGAACATAGGACGGATAGGACGGTCAATCAGACGGCTGGTTAAAATAGCGCTGGTAGCCGGACGGCCTTCACGTTTTAAGAAACCACCGGGGATCTGGCCCACGGCGTACATCTTTTCTTCAAAATCTACGGTCAGCGGGAAAAAGTCCACGCCTTCCCGGGGGGTCTTGGTACCGGTAACGGCAACCACTACTGCGGTTTCACCATAACGTACCAGACAAGAACCATTTGCCTGCTTGGCGATCTTACCAATCTCAAGGGTAAGAGGTCTGCCGCCCAGGTCCATTGTGTAACTGTGCATGTTTAATGCCTCCTGTTTTTTCTTCTTTTTACCATTTTAGGTTACCTGTTACAATTCGACACAAAAGTCATAAATCCTTGTTTACCAAAAAAATTATCCGCCCGGCAAACTTTCACCGGGCCGCACCCTAAAAATTATTATAGATATAATGGACTTCCCCATCCTGCACCTGCAGCAGTACCAGCACCGTTAAACACAAACAGCAGGTCACCACCAGGATTTTAAACGCCAGCCTGTCACTGAGCCTGGCCATAATGTCGGGTAAGCTGTTCATCCACGTAAAGCCATCCTTTCCAACCCAGATGCATCACATCGTAATAAAAATAAGGTTCGTATTCTTTGTCCTGCAAATTTAAGTACGGCACGTTATTTTTCCGCAGCACCCCGGTGAGCTTGTCATAAAAAGCGGCCCGGGTAGCCTTGGACATGCCGGTATAATCATAATAATAGCCGTTGGTGGACATGATGACCACATACAGGCTGACCTGATTTTCCCGGCACAACCGGAGCAGACAGTCCAGGTCCTCCCATTCCTTGCCGGTCAGCAGTTCCACCTTGTCTGATTTTCCTTTTACATAGTCGATATTCTGCTTCAGCCAGCGGTCATAATAAGCGTTTTCCACGTAAAACTTATTGTTGGTACAGGAAAGTTTGCCTTCCTCGGCCGCCCTGGCGTATTCCCGGGGCCAGTTAACCTGACGGGGCGGCGCCGGAGTATACGGCGGCTGTCCCTTGATCAGCTTGTAGGTATTCCACTTGTCCCGCAGGGCCAGATAAAATTTTAAACCGGTGTAGTACGGCGTCATCAGGGTCAGCAAAAATTTATCCTGCGGCTGCTCCGACAAAGATAACCGGGTGTACAGGACAGCCTGCTTGAACAAATTATTACCTGTCAGGAAACCCTGCATGCGTTTTTCAATGTAAGTCTTGGTAGACTTACTTAAAGCCGGGTTGGCCAAGGTATGGTAATACTGCAGTTCCGAAAAACGGGCCTGCTGGCCGGCCTTAATAATCTCCGGGCTGCTAAACCACTGCAAAGACGTAATTAAAACTACCTTCTGCCCCCGCATGGTTACAGCCGGCAAAGCTCCCAGCCGGATAGCTTCCTGCAGGCTCTGGGCATAAGCCCTGCCGCTGGGGTAAACCTGCCAGGGCGCCTGCGCGTTGGGGAAGAAATATTTGGGATGCTGGGGCACATGGATTTCCAGCTCTGAGGAACCCAGCAGGAAAATGTCCCCGTGGGCCGCCGAGCGGCGCATAAAAGCCAGGCCCTTATCCCGGTCGTTATTAATATAAGGATGCACCACGGCAGGATTGTAAGGCAGATGGCTGATCTGGTAATCCAGAAACCGGTCCAGCCCCCACACTGCTGCCAGGGTCAGGAGCAAGCTGCAGCCTAAGACCAGCAGCACCTCCCGTAAAGACTTACGTAACATCAGCCAACTTTCTCCTTTAAGAATTTGGCAAAATTATGGACAGTCTTGATATCGTCCCGGGTAAAATCGGTAGGTTCCAGGCGTTTGCCCGTCCGCTCCTCAATGTTGATGATGATGGAGATCACCGACATGGAATCCAAAAGTTCTGCGTCAAAAAGATCCAGGTCCATGTCTTCAGCCAGGTCGTCCGTCTCCGTTGCTTTCTGTAAAATTTCCAGGGCCATCTGTTCGTAATCCATGCTTGTTACATCCTCCTCTAAAATTTACGCGTTAACTAACAAGATAAAAACAAATTTGCAAATTGCAGCTGCTCTTACCCGCTTCACGTGAAACTACACTAAAGCTATTTGACCAGCACCGCTAAAACTTGAGCAGGTAGCCAGAAAAAATCAATAAGCCAAACGCAAACAGGTGGAAGGTTACCACCCGGCTCACCCATTTATAATAAGGCTTCTTAAAGTGATGGCGGTAAAACTTGGTCTTCAGATAATAATCCGTCAAGGCCAGGGCCACCCCGTGGTACATGCCGTAGATGATATAGTACAGGGTAAAACCGTGCCAGATACCCATCACCGTCATGGTCACAAAAAAGCCTAACCTCGCTGCGGTGGATTGTTTTTTCACATAACCGCCCCGGAGCAGGTTCAGCACAAAACGGCTAAAGATATAATCTCCGAACCAGCGGGACAGGGACATATGCCATCTTTCCCACAGTTCCTTCATGCTCTTGGCCAGAAATGGCTGGTTAAAGTTTTCCGGCACCCGGATGCCTAAAAGATAGCCTGTACCGATAGCCATGTCGGAATAACCGGCAAAGTCAAAATACAGGTAGAAAGTATAGACATACATATACGCCAGGGCGTTGGTCAGCGTGATTTCCGACGGAATCTTGCACAGGGCGTACATGAAAAGTACATTGGCAAAGGCAAATTTATAGACGATGCCTTTCAGCAGTTTCTTAAAACCGTAGGCCAGATACTCATCCGCATAGGTCCTGCCGCTGATCTTGGCCGCCAAATCCCCGCTGAAACGGGCCAGCCTGTCAATAGGTCCCGAACTGAGCGTGGGGAAAAAAGTAATGAAGTATAAAATTTCCAGTGGTTTAAAAACTGTCACATGGCCGTCGTGAATCTCTACCAGCATCTGCCAGATACGGAAGCTCATGTAGCTGACGCCTAAGAAAGCTACGCCGGGAATATCAGCCACGATGGCGTATTTAATAAAAGCCACCGGCGCGATGGAACACAAGAGCACGCCGTAGTAGAAAAAGCTACAATGCCAGCCCCGTTGCTGCCAGCCGTAGTAAAAAAGTACCAGCAGGAAAAACTCTCCCGCCAGGAAAGCTAAAAAATGCGGCAGGTCGGCTCCTAAAAGCGACCAGAGCAGTGGCACAGACAAAAGCATGCCGTAGTATTTCAGGCGGCAGCCGCACAGCCCCAGCACCAGGGCCGGGAGCAGCAGCAGACCGTAAATATATAAGGAAAAGAAACTACCGTAAGCGCTCAGCTGTATCATGACAGACCCTCCAGCAGCTTTTTACGGTCTATCTTCCCGTTGACGTTCATGGGGAATTGCTCCACCAGCACTATCTTCTTGGGAATCATATACACGGGCACCACCGTCTTTAAAAATTTTTTAACAGCGATGGCGTCCTTTAAAGCACTGCCCTGGGAATGACCCGGTTTCAGCTGTACAAAAGCGGCCAGGTATTCCACCTTGCCCTCTTTGGTAACCGGAAGCACCAGACTGCCTTGTACGCTCTCCAGCTTATTGATATTACTGCTGATATCGTCCGGCTCGATGCGATAGCCGTTCAGCTTGAGCTGAAAATCTTTGCGGTCCTGATAATAGAGCAGGCCTTCCCGCTCTGTCACCAGATCGCCGGTTCTGTAACCCCTCTGACCGCCGGGCGCCGCAAAAAAGTTTTGCGCCGTCTGCTGGGGATTTTTAAAATAGCCGCAGCCCACGCTGCCACCCCAGACTAACAACTCCCCCTGGTCCAGCTGATGACCCAGGGCAGGATTGAGCCTGCCGATAGGGATATGTTCCGGCGCAGCCAGCATAGCTGCCGTAACCACGCAGGCGGTAAGCAGCACCGTAGTTTCCGTAGGACCGTAGCCGTTGATGACCACGGCCTCCCTGCCAAACCGGTCCTGCAGTTCCCGCACCAGCGTCTTGGTTAAAACTTCGCCGGCAAAGGTAAAACGCCGCAGCTGCGGCAACAATTGCTTATTAAAGTTTTTGGCAAACAGACAGATATCAAAAAGCGCCGGCGTGCTCACCCAGTCCGTCAGGTGTGAAACCGCCAGGGACGCCTCTAAAAGTTTAAAATCTTCCAGCTCCGCGTGACCCAGGTTAAACAAGGTCGCACCCTGCGCCAGATAAATATACAAAGGGATCACGGATACGTCAAAGGAATAGCTGACCTGGTTTAAAGCCACCGTCTGTTCCGTCACCGGGCAGAAATCTTTGTACCAGTCCACGAAACAGAGCAGGTTTTCCTTACAGATCTGCACGCCTTTGGGCTGACCGGTGCTGCCGCTGGTAAAGAGCATGTAGCACACATCCCGGTCCTGGATCCAGTGTGCCGGCGTACTTTTTTGTCCGGCATAGTCCGTAAAAATTTGCGCCAGGTCCCTGCCGTTCAGCACCTCAAAGTTACCCTGCAGCTGGCAGGCAGACAAATTAATAACGACCCTGGCTTCCACCTGGCTGATAATCTGCTGCAACCTGTCCACCGGGTACAGTGTATCCACCGGCACATAGGGCACGCCGCATTTTAAAGCGGCATGCATGGCGGGTACCAGCGCCAGTTCTTTGGCGCCGTACAGGACCAGCGGTGTCTTGTGCCGCAACGCCTCCTGATATCGGGCTTCTAAAAAAGCCGCCAGGGCCTCGCTCTGCGCCCACAGTTCTTTAAAGGTCAGCGTCTCCCTGCCGTACCGCAGGGCAATTTTTGTTTTCTCCTGCCAGGCCTCAAGCCTGTCTAAAATCCACATACCACTCATCCTTACACCCGGTTTTAACTTAGACCGAGAACGTTTTGGTAAAGATATTTCCGGCGGCTTCGATAGGCTGTTTCCCGCCTACCACGCACAGATAATTATCCGCCAGCACCTTGGCAATTGGTGCCGCCAAAGCTTGCAGGTCAGCCAGCTGTACATCCAGGATCTCGTCCCGGGTCTTTTGCCGCTGGGCAATGGTCACACCCTCACCCAGTTCCTGCATGGCCACCCGCACGGTTTTATACGAAACCGGCAGCGGCGTATCCAGACCGCTAATCGTACCGATTACATACTTGGTCAGTTCCCGCTCGGTCAGCTGCAGGTTCCGCAGCCAGGCCGGTAAACCCTGAAAAGCATCCAGGCTGGCCGTCAGCTGGGGGTCCCGGTAAGTGGTAAAATACATTTCACCGGAACGGCTGAATAAAGCATTAGCTCCGTAAGCACCGCCCTGGATCCTGATCTTGGTCCACAGATATTCATAACGCAGCATGGTAGCTAAGACCAGCATGGCGCCGGTATATTCCTGGCCGTGCTCCCGGAAATTGCCGCCGGCGGTAACATATTGCACCTTACCCGGCGTCTCAATACCTTCGTTGCGTCCGGGCGCGGCAAAAGTTACCGCAGGTTTCCCCGCATATTTACTCTCACCCAGGCTGCCGTTAAAATTCACAATCTGCTGGTAGACCTGGCTGCGGGCCTCACTTTCACAGGCATACGTCATCAGGCACTCCGTCTTATTAAAGAGCTGACCGGTCAGTTCCCATAAAGTCTGTAACACCTGGGAAGCCCGCTCCTCAAAATGTGCATTCAAGTCTTTTAAGAATTGGTAGTAGCTTAAATAATCCTGCTCATCCACCCGGGCACTGGCACTAAAATAGGCTCCCAGCCTGGTCTTGGCTACTTCCTGGCCCCGGCTGAAGAAATTATTATCCCAGTCGGTAAGGAGCGTGCCCACCAGTTCCTGCAAACGGGCCCGGTCCGTAAAGCTGGTCTTTAAAGCTATGGCCTCCAGGAGCCGGAAAAGTTTCGGTACCTGGGCTGTCAGTGCCTTGGCATGCACCTCAAACTCCAACTGGTAACGGTTACAATCCGTCGGCGCCGGCACCGCGCTAAAATTAAAGGTGATGCCGCCGGTGTACATACTGGTATACTTGGACAAATCCGCGTACTTATACGGTTCCGTGTCCAAACGCCCCAGCACATCGCACAAAAGATTGCAGTACGGGAGCAACTGCGGCTCCATCCCGGTCACGTCAAAATACCAGTTCAAATAGGTAATCTTATTGGTCGGCAGCGGCACAAAATACAAGGATCCGCCTGCCAGTTTTTCTTTTTCACTGGGAACCTGCTCCACTTCCCGGCGGATATCCTGCCGGGACAATAAAGGAATAGAAGCCAGCGCCTCCGCACTGTCCAGTTTCCCCTGACGGGCATGCAGCTCCTGACATTCCGCCGCAAAAGTCTGCAGCTGCTCTCTGGTAAAAGTTTGCTGCAGCCTGGCCAGACGCTGAGCTTCAGCCTGCTGCGCCCGTTCTTCCTTGCCCGGTTCCGGTTTTAACACCAGCAGGGCCTTATGGGAATTATCCATCAGGTATGTTTCTATCAAATTCTCAAAATAACGGGTCTTAAGTGCCGCCCTCAGTTCCTTAAACAGTTCGTTATACTTAAAACTTGCCAGCGGGTCTCCGCCGTAGATCCAGATATCGAACATGCTCAGGCCATAGATAAGTCCCTTGGGATACAGGCCGAAGTCTGCTTCCCGCAGCTTAAATTCCTGGTAATTTAAAGCGGCTTCCAGTAATTCTTTATCCAAACCTTCCCGGGTCAGTTTCTGTAAGGTCCGGTACAGGACCTGTACAAACTTTTCCCTGAGCTCCGGCTCGCTGCCGCTGGCTCGTACTGAAAGGATAGGCTGACGCAGACTGGCTTCAAAGTTGCCGCTGATATCCTTGCCCACGCCGGCGTCCAAAAGCGCCCGGCGCAGCGGTGCCGATTCCGTATCCAAAAGCACGCTCTTTAATAATTTTAAAGCCGTGGTAGTTTTAACATCCGTACTCTCGCCCACTACCACCTGCAGCTCCAGGAAAGTTTTAGCATGGGTATCTTCCCCGGCGGCCACCGGATAAGTCTCGTTCACTTCCACCGTAAACTCGCTCATGGGTTGCAGCGGAATCTCGGAATGAACCTGCCCTGTTTTTGTAAACGCCTGCAGATAACTGTCCAGATGAGCCAGGTTAGCCTCAATATCCAGGTCACCGTACAGATAGATATAGGAATTTTCCGGGCTGTAATAAGTCTGGTGGAATTTTTCAAAGGCGGCCTGGGTCAAATTGGGAATTGCCTCCGGCAGACCGCCGGACTCAAACCGGTACGGCGTATCCGGAAACAGCACCTTGGAACCACAATAGGTCAGCAAGGCATCCGGCGCCGAATAAACGCCCTTCATCTCATTATAAACTACGCCGTTATAAGCCAGCCGGTCTTCCGGACCACTCAGTTCGTAATGCCAGCCTTCCTGTTTTAAAGTATATTTATTCTCGTAGATCAAGGGATAGAAAACCGCATCCAGATACACGTCCATCAGGTTGGCAAAATCTTTGGCGTTCCTGCTGGCAATAGGGTACACCGTCTTGTCCGGATAGGTCATGGCGTTCAAAAAAGTGTTCAGGGAACCCTTTACCAGTTCCACGAACGGTTCTTTTAAACGGTACTTGCGGGAACCACACAAGGTGGAATGTTCCATGATATGGGCGATACCGGTATCATCCGCCGGCGGTGTCCGAAAACCAATCGTAAAAACTTTATTGTCGTCGCTGTTGGCCAGATAAACCAGCCGGGCGCCGCTACGTACATGTTCCAGCACATAACCGGTAGAAGCTACTTCTTCTAACTCCTCCCGGCGCAAAACTTTAAAACCGTGGTAAATTTTTTGTAATTCTAAATTCATGCTTATCCTCCCGTGCAGACATATATAATAGTATAGCACAAAAGCTGTGCCCATAACAGTAAAAAATCACCGTTCCGGACTTGCAGTCCGGAGAACTTTTTTATATAATAAGTGTAGACGACAAAGTGACGCAAAAGTGACGTCTCAAGGCTAGAAGTGGCTCCCAAAGGGCGTGGAGGATTATCATGACAATGGCAACAGCACGTTTCACCCTCCGGATTCATCCGCTGGTTATGAAAAAAATGAAAGTTATCGCCGACTATAACGGCCGTTCCGTCAACAAAGAAATCGAGCAGATCCTGAAGTGGATCATTGATGATTTTGAAAATAAACGCGGCAAGATCCGTCCCGAAGAAATGGAACTGATCGACCATCCGGAAAGAAAGATGCGTCCTCTGGACGATGTAAAACCTAAAAAAACTCAGAGCAGCGTCTTATTTAAACTGTAAACCAAACTGCGCCTGCCGACTGAAAAGTTTCAGCGGCACGGAGATAACTAAAAATATGCAGGTACAATATACGCAAAAGCCCGGCAGGAAAAACTTTCCCGCCGGGTTTTGCTATGCCTGAAACTTCAATAGTTTACCTGCTTACTCCCAAGCGGCTTATTTAAAATATTTGACGCCGCTCTTAAATAACTGCTGGTCCTTGGCGCCGTAAATATTCCGGAACAGACCCGGCACATAACGTTCGCTATGTCCCATCTTACCCAGGACACGCCCATCCGGGCTGGTCAAACCTTCCACCGCGTACAGGGAACCGTTGGGATTATAAGGACTCTCCAGGGTCGGCATTCCGCTCAAATCTACATACTGGGTAGCAACCTGGCCCGCCTTAAACAACTTTTTAATCGCCGGTACCGGCGCATAGAAACGACCTTCACCATGAGAAACAGGGATGGCAAAAATCTCACCCGGTTCTACTCCTGCCAGCCAGGGCGACTTATTGGAAACCACCCGGGTATAAACCATCTGACTCACATGGCGGCCGATATTATTAAAGGTCAGCGTAGGCGCCGTGGCAGTCAAAGGACGTATCTCGCCGTAAGGCAGCAGGCCTAACTTAATCAGGGCCTGGAAGCCGTTGCAGATACCCAGGATCAGACCGTCCCGCACCTGCAGCAAGTCCTGCACCGCTGCCGCAATCCGGGGATTGCGCAGCATGGTGGCAATAAATTTTCCGCTGCCATCCGGTTCATCGCCGGCGCTAAAGCCACCGGGGATCATGATAATCTGGGACTGGTTAATTCCCTTCACCATCGCCTCAATAGATTCTTCCACCGCCTGCGGGGTCAGGTTCCGGACTACGAAAATTTCCGGTTTGGCGCCGGCAGCCTTAAAAGCCTGGGCGCTATCATACTCGCAGTTAATGCCCGGGAAGACCGGGATGAAGACCCGGGGTTTGGCAATATTCACCGGTGCCGTCAAAGGCAGTTTGCTGTACGTTAACGGCTGGTCGATATCCGGCGGCGTAACTTCGCCCGTGGTATGAGACGGGAAAATAGGTTCCAGGGTATCCGTATACGCAGCCAGTAATTCTTGCTGCGTCAGTTCACAATCATTGATAACCAAGTTACCGTCCGCCGTAGTGTTACCTAACAACAGATAATCCAGGTCCTTAAACATTTTCTCCAGATCTGTCCTGGCAGCAACTTCCAAAAGGATGCCGCCCGGCTGCAAAGTAAACAGACATTCCGGATCCGGGAAAGGTTTTACAAAACTAAAGCCCAGGGCGTTACCGAAACACATGGTGGAAACAGCCGCAGCAATGCCGCCTTCTTTTACGGCCGCCGCACTTAAAACCTTGCCTCTGGTTATCAGTTTATGCACGGCCCGCAGGTTTGTACGCAGTGCCGCAAAATCCAGGACGCCACCTTCCAGGACCGGGCAGGCAAGAAAGACCACCTGGTTGCCGGCTGTTTTAAACTCGCTGCTGACGGCTTTATCACCGTCGATGATGCCTACGGCAAAACTCAGCAAGGAAGGCGGTACATGTTTATCCATAAAAGTACCGGACATACTGTCCTTGCCGCCGATAGCCGGAACCTGCATAGCATCCAGCACAGAGTTGGCGCCCAGCAGTGCTGCTAACGGCTGGCCCCAGTCGCCGGCCTTCACCAGTTTCTGGAAATATTCCTGCAGGGAGAAACGGAGCTTATCCGGATCCGCCCCCAGGGCTACGGCCCGTACGATAGATTCAGTTACCGCATACATGGCGCCGTGGAAAGGACTCCAGCAGGCCACGTCCGGATTAAAACCACAAGCCATGACGCTGGCGGTCGTAGTTGTTCCACCCAGCACCGGCAGACGTCCTACCATACCTTCGGTAGGCGTCATTTGATATTTACCGCCAAACGGCATCTCTACGGTACCGCGGCCGATAGTACTATCAAAACGTTCGCACAAGCCTTTTTCGCTGCAGACATTCAGGCGGCGCAGGTTAGCCAGCCAGGCCTGTTCTAATTTTTTAGTTCTCTGCACGGCAGCCGGCAATTTATCCCAGGCTGAGGTGCCCTTAATCTTGGCTACTTTCGCCTTGGCATGTTGCGCCACGCCGTTGGTATCCAGGAAAGCACGTTCAATGTTAACAATTTCCTGTCCGTGCCAGCGCATGATCAGTCTCGGCTCTGCCGTAACTTTAGCAACTACGGTGGCCTCCAGATTTTCTTTGGCTGCCGCCCGTTTAAACTTGGTCCAGTCCTTAGCCGCAATGACTACCGCCATCCGCTCCTGAGATTCGCTGATAGCCAGTTCGGTACCATCCAGACCGGCATATTTCTTGGTCACCTTATCCAGATCGATCCGGAGTCCGTCGGCCAGTTCACCGATAGCCACAGAAACACCGCCGGCGCCAAAATCATTGCAGCGTTTAATGAGCAGCGTGACCTTGGGGTCACGGAATAAACGCTGAATCTTACGCTCCGTGGGTGGATTGCCTTTTTGCACTTCGGCGCCGCAGGTGGCCAGACTCTCTACCGTATGCTCCTTGGAAGAGCCGGTAGCGCCGCCGATACCATCACGACCGGTACGGCCGCCTAACAGGACCACGATATCGCCGGCAGCAGGACGTTCACGGCGTACGGCTTCCTGGGGAGCTGCGCCGATGACGCCGCCCACCTCCATCCGCTTCGCCACAAAACGGTCATGATAATATTCATGCACATAGCCGGTAGCCAGACCAATCTGGTTGCCGTAAGCGCTATAACCGGCAGCAGCACCGATAGTCAGCTTACGCTGAGGCAGCTTGCCGGGTAAAGTAGCTTCTATTGCCACCCGGGGATCGGCAGCACCGGTAATCCGCATCGCCTGGTAGACATAGCTGCGGCCGCTGAGAGGATCTCTGATAGCGCCGCCCAGACAGGTGGCTGCACCGCCGAACGGTTCAATTTCCGTAGGATGGTTGTGGGTTTCATTCTTGAACATCACTAACCAGTTTTCTTTTTTCCCGTCCACCTTGATAGGTACCACGATGGAGCAGGCGTTAATCTCCTCCGACTCATCCAAGTCCTTGACCAGTTTTTGTTTCTTTAACTTCTTGGTGATGATGCTGGCCAGATCCATCAAAGTCATGGGACGCGTGGTATTTTTCCCGTACACGAAATCCCGGTCAGCCTGATACTTGGCAAAAGCCGCCTGAATCGGCGTGTTAAACGGTCCATCGGCAATCTCCACCTTATCCAGACAGGTCATGAAAGTAGTATGACGACAGTGATCGGACCAATAGGTATCCAGCACCCTGATCTCGGTAATCGACGGTTCCCGTTGTAATTTTTTAAAATAAGTCTGGCACCAGAGCAAATCTTCCACGCTCATAGCCAGTCCCAGTTGTTGCTGTAAAGCTGCCACTTGTGGCCTGGTCAGCTTTAAAAATCCCGCCATCCGGGCTACGGCGCCCGGTTCGGTTAAAGTTTCTTCCAACGTCTTGGGCAGCTCCAAAGCTGCTTCCCGCGCTTCCACCGGGTTGATGCAGTAATGCTTAATTTTCGCAATATCTGCTTTACTCAGCCTGCCTTGCAGCACGTACACCTTGGCGGCGGCCACCACCGGTTTCTCTTTCTGGGTGATCAGCTGAATGCATTGTTCCGCAAAATCTTCCCGCTGGTCATACTGACCGGGCAAAAGTTCCACGGCAAAGACATGTTCATCCTTAGCCGGCTTTAAATTGGTCAGCACCTTATCTACCGGAGGCTCAGACAAGATCAGGGTCAGGGCCTGTTTAAACTCGGCCGCCGATAAACCCATCACGTCATAACGGGCCAGGATCCGTACGCTTCGCAAGTTTTTGATGAGCAGGTTATGAGCCAGATCAGCCCACAAACCCTTGGCCTCTACCGCAAAAGCTTCTTTCTTCTCCACATACACACGTCTGATACTTGTCATGTTAACCCCTCCGCCGTCTGTTCCTGAACCTGTCAGGCTGTTATCTTTTTACCAGTCCCTGCCCGGGACCATACAACAACTTAAAAATACTCGTTAATATAATTGCTCTGCCTGGGGAAAAGTGCATCCAGGAACGCCAGTTTTTCCGGCGCCGCCACCTTGATCTTACCGGCTGCCGCCAGTTCGCTGGCGCTAAAAGCACCAAAGTATAACTGGGTAAAGGCACCCATACCCATGGTAACATCCTCGGCTGCATCAGTAAGCTTCATGGTCAGCTGCCCGCCGCTGACTGTCAGCTTCAGCAGATAATTATTCAGCGCGATCAGTTTATCGCTTAAAAGTAAAGTTATTTCTCCGTCCGGCATCTGTTCCGGCACGGTTAACGCCTGCAGGGCTGTGGCCGCATCAATACACCGGGCCATCATGAAAGGTGCCAGGGCACCCGTATGTTCCTGCTGCTTAAAATCCAGATAGGTTAAATCATCACCGGGCGCTCCCCACTCCAGGTTTTCCGCCTGGGAGAGATGCCCTTTGGCATACCACAATAAAGCTCTCTTAGCATCCAGGTTCAGCGTCAGCAGTTCCTGGATCTTAAAAGTCTCAGCCTCGATGGTATAGAACATATACCCGGTAAGCTGGTCGCCGGTAAAAGCTACCACTGCCTGTACCTGTTCCAGTTGATGTACGGTAAGCAGCTTCTGCCACTGGAACTCGTTCCGTACCACCATCCCGTTATGCTGCGCCGCAAAAGCTGCATACACCGGAGCAAAATATCCGGCATCCAGGTTCGTAAGCCGTTCCACCCGGGTTCCTGCTCCCGGCAACGGCACGTCTAAGGCTGTAAGCGGCAGTTTGTAATCATGTTTATAATAACAATAGGCAAAATCATAAGGCAGATAGATGCCGGCATTAATCGGCATCAGCAAGGCAAAGGCAAAATGCTCGCCCCGCAAAACTTTAAAAGCCAGCTCCAAAAGCGGCAGCGTCAGGTGCTGTCCCCTGGCCTCCGGCGCCGTGGCTACTCCCACGATATACGGCATGGCTTCCTTGCGTCCCCGGAGCAGGACATTATACGGATTCAGATGGAGCATGTTGGCCAGGCGGGTGCTCTTTTCTACAAACCCGCCCAGAACCAGATTATTTTTTAAACAGTACTCGCTAAAATACCATTTAAAGAAAGGCGTATCCGCCTTTTCGAAACAATAATCCCACAAAGCCATCACCTGAGGCAGGTTGGCCGGGGTCACCATCTTGTATTCCATAATATCCACCTACTTAATAAACAGATTGAATTTCTTAACCATAGTTACCGGGTGCAGGTCTTCCTTAGCCTTTCTCAAGCCCGGCAGACCCATATCTTCTTCCCGGTTCAAATATTTTACGTCCGTCCAGATCTTTTCCGCACATTCTTTAGTGATGGCGGTATAGAGTCCCCGGATATCCGGATCCGCTTTCTCCACATGCTGCACGGCCACTTCGTTATTAATCTTGCGGCCGAAATTGAAAGCCCGGATCCTGCCGCCTACGCGGATGGCGCCGCCTCTCAAACCCAGCTTGGTAAAGTTGACAAAAGCTTCCCGGATAGCCTGAATCTCATACTTCACGCTTTCGTCGTCCATCATCTTCTTCCGGCACCATTCTTCGCCGAACGCCAGACACTCTGCGTAAATATTCGGGTTAATCGGCTCGAAAGCATAATCCGGATTAGCTTTCTTAAAGGCATTGTAATGATTTTTCTGCCCGTGATATTTTCGTCCGGACAAATTAGCCAGGTCTGTCTGCAGATAGACATAGTCCCAGTTGTCCCGGTCTTCTTCATAGTTGGCTGTAGGCGCAAACGGGCGCAGTCTTTCCAGAGAATTTTCATAAATACCGTGGAACTCAAAGCCCTTATTGTCATGATAGGTGCGCAGTTCTTCAATCACCAGGGGCAGATCTTCGTCCTTGCCGCCAAAAGGCTGCAGAAAAAAGTCTTTGCCGCTTTTCTTAACCTTTATCAACAAAAAATCATGGTCGATAGTCCAGTAAGTATGGAAGTAATTACGCCACAGGAACATATTCGTAAAAGAACATTCCGAACCCATGAAATGAGGCTTGGAAATATAGCTTTCAAAAACTTCCTTATCATCAACGGCAACTTCTTTGAATGTTAAAATAAAAACTCCTCCTTAAAAATGTCTCCTGTCTAAAACAGGATTTGGGAATCAGGTCACGACTGCTGGAAACACCCCTGTTTGCCAACAGCATTTTTATATTCCCGATTATACCATAAGCCCCCTGCAAAAGCTACCGGAAGGTCCGGTAAATCCACAGGTAATTCGTGAATTAACAGTGAAAAACGACGGCAGTCTACACTACCGTCGTTAAACATGTCATTATCCACTTGTCTTACGCCCTGGAAATATAATCGCCGCTGCGGGTATCAATCTGCAGCACGTCGCCTTCGTTGATGAACAAAGGTACCTTTACCACATAACCGGTATCCATGGTTGCGGGTTTGCTACCGCCGGTAGCCGTATCGCCACGAATGCCGGGATCAGTCTTAACCACGGTCAGCTCTACAGTGTTGGGCAGTTCTACGCCTAACACGCGGCCTTCATAAATAATAACCTTTACTTCCATATTTTCTTTCAGGAAGTTAATGCCGTTGCCGAGCTGTTCCTTGCCTAATTCCATCTGCTCGTAGTTCTCGTTATCCATGAACACATATTTTTCTCCATCCAGGTACAGATACTGCATATCCCGGCGGTCGATATGTGCTTCCGGTAAACGTTCACCGGCATTGAAAGTTCTTTCAACTACGGAACCGGTACACAGGTTACGCATCTTGGCGCGTACAAACGCAGCACCCTTGCCCGGTTTTACATGCTGGAACTCTACTACCTGCCATGCATCACCGTCGATAGTAACCGTCAGATTGGTCTTGAATTCATTGGTGGAAATCATAAATACACCCTCCTAAAATTTATACAATTTCTAATAGTTGTTTCTTTAAAGTGGTTAATACCCGGGCGCCATCGCGCGTCAAAACAACCGTATCCTCTATACGAACCCCACCCTTGCCCGGAATATAGATGCCCGGTTCAATGGTAAAAGTCATACCAGCTTCTAAGGGAATATCTCCCCGCTTGTTGATGTTGGGCAGCTCATGGATTTCCAGACCCACGCCATGCCCCAGGCCATGGTTAAAACTCTTGCCGTAGCCTCTGGATTCAATGTAGTCGCGCACCAGTGCGTCCAGTTCCCGGCCTGTGATGCCCGGTTTGGCACTTTTTAAGCCCCGGTACTGAGCCTCTTCCACGATGGTATAAATTTCTTTATGCCAGGAATTAGCCATACCCATGGCGACTGTCCTGGTCGTGTCAGAATGGTAACCGTGATAGGCGGCGCGAAAATCGAAGGTGACAAAATCACCGACTTCCACAACCTTATCCGTCGGCATGCCATGAGGCAAAGCCGAACGGTAGCCGGACGCCACGATTGTATCAAAAGAAACTTTTTCGCTGCCCAGGGAACGCATGTAGTATTCCAGATGGGCCGCCAGTTCTTTTTCCGTCATGCCCGGTTTTAATTCCGCCAGCACCCTGTTGAAAGCTTCGTCGGATATTTTGAAAGCCTGCCATAAACTCTTCAGCTCGCTTTCATCCTTCACCATCCGCAGACTGCGCAGCTCCACGGGAATCAGTTCGTGTCCGGCACCCAGCAGCCTTTTTAAGGTCTCAATCTCATCATACAAGAAAGAGGTCCTGTCAAAAGCAACTTTTGGGGCAGTGCCAATTTCCTCCACCACCGCCTGCCAGATACTCTCGGCATTTTCAGCCAAATATTCCTTGACCTGACAATACCTGACTTCCTGACGGGCCTGAAAAATATAACGCCCGTCCGTGATCAGTACCGCCTTATTGTCATCAGCATACAGGATACTGTCCGTACCGGTGAACCCGGTCAGATAGCGTATAGTATTTTCTTCGTTGGTAACCAGACAGTCCAGATGCTGACTTTCCAGAAACCTGAAAATTCTTCCTGTTCGTTCCATAAATACCGAACCCTCATTTCCAGTTCAATAATACCATAATATTTTAGCACATATTTTGCATTTTGCCTACATAATTTTTCGTCTTAAGATAGAATAAGGTAAAATATTTTTGGTGCAGGCCGCAGAAAACTTTTGCTGGGCATGGGGCGCGCAAGTTATGGGCAGGTTATCCTCATCCCGCATCCCCGTCAGCCGCAAGCTGGTCAGAGACCCGTCCGGCTGCAGGATTTCCAGCAGGTCGCCTTCCTGTACATGGTTCCGCTGCTCAACATACAAGCGGCGTTCCTCCGGAACATAGTTTAAGGCCAGGCCCACAAAATCATGACTCTGAATATAGCTGGAGGTCGTATAAACCTGAGACTCCGGCCCAGGTTTGGTCAGAGCAAAACCGGTGGTATACGGACGGTGGGAAACCTTTTCCAGTTCCTCCAGCCATTCCCTGTGTACCTGATAATGTTCCGGATCCTGCCAACAGGCATCGATAGCTTTCCGGTACACACTGACTACGGAAGCCACATAGTGGGCGCTTTTCATCCGCCCTTCAATCTTAAAGCTGCATACCCCGGCCTGCATTAACTGCGGCAGATAAGACAGCAGACACAGATCCTTGGAATTCAGGACATAAGTCCCTCGCTCATCCTCTGCCACATCAAATTCCTGGCCGGGGCGATTTTTTTCTTTCAGGGTATATTCCCAGCGGCAGGCCTGGGCACAGGCCCCCCTGTTCCCGTCGCGGCCGGTGAGATAACTGCTGAGCCAGCAGCGGCCGGAATAAGAGATGCACATGGCGCCATGGACAAAAGTTTCCAGTTCCACGCTGGTCCGGTCCGCAATTTCTTTAATCTCCTGCAGGGACAATTCCCGGGCCAGAACCACCCGGTCCGCGCCTAACTGCTCCCAGGTCTTGACTGCGGCCCAGTTGGTAGAATTAGCCTGGGTGCTTACATGCAGTTTCAGTTCCGGTACCGCCTGATGTATCAGGCTCCAGACGCCCAGGTCGGAAACCAGCACGGCATCCACCTTGGCCTCGGCCAAAGCACGGGCATAGGCTGGTAGTTCGGTTAAATCTTCGTTATGAGCAAAAATATTCACCGTCACATAAACTTTTTTTCCCAGCTGATGGGCAAAAGCTACCACTTCCCGGATTTCTTCCAGGCTGAAATTATCCGCAAAAGCCCGGAGGCCGAAAATCTTGCCTCCCAGATAGATAGCATCAGCGCCGTATAAAAGCGCCATCCTGCCTTTTTCCATATTACCTGCCGGTGCCAGCAGTTCCGGTTTTACTAATTTTCTCTGCATCTTCATCAATTCTTTGTCCGTCTTGTTCTTCCTCTAAATTATACTGCTCAAGGTTCCGCAGGCGCAGCCGGTTTCGTAGGCGCCGGCGATTTTTCGATATCGTCAATGGCCTGCAGATGTTCGGCATACGTCTTGGTGAAACGGTGATGTCCGTCTTTTTCCGCCACAAAATACAAGTAATCCGTCTTTTCCGGATTCAGGACCGCCTTGATGGCATTCATGCTGGGACTGGCAATCGGTCCCGGCGGCAGGCCAATATTTTGATAGGTATTATACGGATTTTTAATCTTGGTATCCGCAATGGTGATTTCTTCTTTCTGGGTACCCAGGATATACTGAATGGTCGTATCCGACTGGATAGGCATGTAAATCTGCAGCCGTTTCAGGAAAACGCCGGCAATACGCGGCTGTTCCTCCTTGTAAACGGCTTCCATCTCCACCATGGCAGCCATGTTGACCAGATCCCGGAGAGACATATTCTGTGCCCTGGCCAGGGCCGGAATGTCTTCTTTGTTAATCTGGGTATTAAATTCTTTAACCATCATGGCCACGATATCTTTTTCACTCATCCCGGCTTCAAACATATACGTGGTCGGATATAAAAAGCCTTCCGTCTTATAAATAACATTGGGATTATTAGTTTCCATATAGGGATACGGCGTATAGTTTTTAGCCGCTTCCATAAATTTCTGGGCATTGCCCAAACCTTCCGCTTCCAGTTTTTTACCAATCTTGACCACGGTAAAACCTTCCGGCACGGTAAATTTAATTAGGTGGACCTGACCTTTGCTTAACACATCCACGATCTCACTGTTAGACATGCCGCCCTGAATTTCGTACTTACCTGCTTTTAAATTGCGTTCCAGACCCCGGACCTTGGCTTCCAGCCTGAAAGCTTCCGGTGTCTTCACCAGATGCTTCTTATGCAAAAGATCAGCAATATCCCTGGTTGTCATCCCGGGAGTAATCGTCACGATATAACGCTGACCTTTGGCATATTCCGTGTTCCGGCCCGTAAAATGCAAGGCCCAGTACCCGCCTAAAAAGATGACCAGGATTATGGCCAAAATAAAAGGTAATACTTTTTTCATGCTACTTTCACGCCCCGTTTTGCTTAATTAGAAAAATGCCGGACCTTAGCCCGGCATCCCCGTCAAACTAATCCTTACTTCTTATAACTGCTCAAACTTCCTCAGCATTTTCTTCGGCATAAAGTTTCTCATATGCGGCGGTGGCTTCTTCAAATTCTTCTTCCGTCGGCACTACAAAACCTTCTTCACCTTTTTCGTCAAAGTCTACCTTCACGATAAAAGCAGCGCCGTCCCCGTCAGCATGCTCATGGTCATGGTCTTCACAATCGCAGCCCAAATCTTCCCCGGTCTCGGGATTGATTGGCACTAAGACCGCATAAGTCTTCTCGGCCACCGGATAAACCATATCAATACGGAAATAATTATCCTTGCCTTCGTTGTCCTGCAGAACCACCACCTGATCTTCTGTCTCTTCGTTATTCTCGGTGAGATTCTTTACTTCTTCATCCATGGGTTTGCTCCCTTCTCATTCGCTTCCTTACATCATATTTTTTTACACACACCGGTGTAATTTTATAACACAAATAAAAGTCTGTCAATTTATTAAATTGGTTCTTCGCTCTTTCTGCGTATCTTTTCACAAATTCTGCCGTTCAGCCCTGCTTAATCAAACATTTCCTTAGAAAAATTTAATCTTGCCATCCTTGTCCGCCACGGTTATTTTTTTATTGTTGTCCAGCGCCAGTTTTAAAGAAAAAACTTTAAAACCTTTCCGCATCGCCACGTCTGCCAGACCAAAATGTCCGTTCTGTACGGCGATGCGCCCTGCCAGGTTCTTCATCTTGTCGTCGCCAAAATACCCTTCCGGCACCTGGAAAGAACCAGTACCTGTTACCGTCTCAGGCGTATTGCTGCCGGTAAAGACGGATGCAAACTGCAGCTTCCCTCCTACCTTATCCGCCATCAGTTCTTCCGCCTGCAAATCGATACCATCCACTTCCAAGGTGAAATTGCGTTTAGACAGTTCCACCGTGCCGTTCAGCCTGACCGTACCGCTGGCAGCCGTACCCTTCACCTCGCCCAGATGCAGTTCGTTATTCGCACACAGGAACAAGCCGTTCAAATCCTGCATCCGCAACGGACCGGCCTGCAGTGTATCCAGATGCAACCGGCCTTCAAACTTTGGTTCCAGCACCGAACCCCTGATGGTACCCTGGGCTGCCACCTTGCCTTCCAGGTCCAGCCCGGAACTGAGCGAACGCACCGCAAAAGCCGGCGCGCTGACTTGTAAATCATAAGCCGCCGGATCCGGCAGGCCCGCCGAGGTTTTAATGTTACCGGTTACTTCTACCGGCATCCCGTTCACCTTGCAGGTCAGCTTTTCCAGACTAATATTATCCCAGGTAGCTGTAAATTTACTGGCACCCTCGTTAAAGTCCCAGCCAAAACCCGTGCCACCCAGACCTTTAAAGGACCCGTCCATGGTAAAGGCCCAGCGGTTCTGCGGTTCCTTATAAGCGACAATGTTCGCCGTATCTACCTTGCCTTCCCGGATAACGATATCTTTCAGGTTAGGCAGGAAAGGCACAAAATCCGGGACCTGGCCGTTCTTGACCTCGCCTTTGACCTTGATGACCTGTTCCTTTTTCTCAATATTAAAGACCAGGGCCGAAGAACCATTAATAGCCGTCAGGTTAAATTGCAGCACCGGATATTGTTTGAACAATCCCTGGCCGCTGATCTTGGTAAACTGTACCGGTTTACTGTCCGCCAGCAGGTCAAAGGTGCCGTCCTTAATATCAACCTCGCCTCTGAACTGGGTAGGTTTTATTTCCTGGACCGGTTTATAAACTACAGCCGGGGTTTCACCGGCAAACTGCAGGCTGTGCAAAATATCCAGGCCTTTTTCCTGGGTATAGATGCCGTAGAAGTGCGGATGGTCCAGGATAATACTGTTAATCGAAGCCACGCCGCCGCCTTTGCTTAGCGTTTCCCATAAATTTACCGACAAGGTCAGTAAAGGAATCTCAGCTTTTTTACTGCCGTTCACTGCCACCCAGCGCAAATTATGGATTTCCACATCTCCGGACCAACCGGCGTTAATCTTGTCATATTTAAGGGTTCCCAGGACTGCATCCTGGTTCGCCAACATCTGTGCTACCAGCCTGGTAGCCGCCGCGCCGCCAAACTGGATGGCGACCCCGATGGCCAGCAAAATTACCAGGGCCAGACCTGCCAGAACTTTTTTCCACATCACGAACCAGCCTCCGTACGCCGTTTTAAATTCTGCCTGCTGTCTAAATAATTTTGCAGGATGACCACTGCGGCCATCATATCTATGACCTTACGTCTTTTTTTACGCCGCAGGTCCGCATCTACCAGAACTTTCTCTGCGGCCACGGTACTAAGCCGTTCATCCCAGAGCACAACCTCCAGACAGGGAAAGAGGGCGCGCAGGTGTTCTGCGAATTGCTCGCAGCCGTGCGCCCGCTCGCCCACCGTACCGTTCATGTTCTTGGGATAACCTACAACCAGCGTGGCCACCTCGTACTCCTGTACCAGTTCCGTTAACCGCTGGTCATCCCGCTGGGGCGAAGTACGCCTGATTGTTTCCACCCCGCCGGCAATGAGACCGGTCACATCACTGACCGCGATGCCGATCGTTTTAGAGCCTAAATCGAGAGCCATGCATCTCATGCCTGACCTACCTCAACATTCCTCATAATTTGTTCACATAGTTCAGGACCAGTTCCTCCAGGAGCTCGTACCGCTCATAGCGGCGCAGCTTATTCCTGGCATCCTGGTAACTGGTAATATAGGTGGGATCACCGGAAAGCAGATAGCCTACCAGCTGGTCCACCGGATTATAGCCCTTACTCTTCAGGGCGGCGCATACTTCTTTAATAGTTTGAGCCACAGGCACCTTCTCACCCTGGCGTTTATACATTAACGTTTCTTCAGCAATATTAGACATCGCTGTCAACTCCTTTCACGTGTACACAAGCTTACATCCTTATTTTACCATAGGGTCACCGGAAAAGATATGAATTTTATGCAAACTTTTTAGTGCCGGCACAGATAGGCAAAGGGACAGGTCTGGCAGTGTTCCTGGTTGGCAGGATAATCCGCTTCCGCCATTTTCCCGGCCAGTTCCCGGCATAAACCGGTCGCTGCCTGGAGCCAGTCTCCCGGTGGCAGCACCCATTCCTGACAGTTCCGTAAGAAATGCAGGGAAGCCTGCCGCACCTTTTTCCCCAGCAGACGCGCTACTGCCAGTTGGTAAAAAGCCAGCTGGTACGCGTAACCTGCCCCGGGTTCCTGTTCCGGCGGGCGCCCGGTCTTGTAGTCGATAATATCGCAGCTGCCATCCTCATTCTCTACCAGGACATCGATATAACCCGTCATGATCAGTTTGCCGTCGTCAGTCAGCGGCAGCTGCACCCGGTATTCCGTCTGCCGTTTCTTAGCGGCAAAACTCTGATAAAGCGGCGAAGCCAGATACTGTTCCAGCATAGTTTGCACCGGGGCGGCTTTAACGGTATCGCCGCCGGCGAATTCCTGCACTGCCTGCTGGTAGACAGTTGCAAAATTTGTACCGTCATAACGTTCCAGCACCTGGTGGGCCAGATGGCCGGTCTCCGTAGCCGCTAACTGCCCGTTTGCCGGCCCAAGATCTACAGCCAGCGGCGGTATCTGCTCCACTACCTCATAATAATAACGTCTGGGACAGTAGAGATATTCCTGCAAAACAGAGGCCGAAAAATAAGTGCTGTTATGCAGGCCAAAGCCAGGCAGCGACGCCAGCTTCTCTGCCACCGGCAGACAGGCATCGTCCACAACAGCAGTCAAAGGCGCCGGCGGCTCCGGTTTCTGCGTCGTTAAATCCAGCTGTCTAATATCTACTTCCTGGTCGGCCGTACCCAGGATGGACTTTAAATCCGTCACCCAGTTACTGGTCTTGCTGCTGCCTTTCGTCAACAAATGTCCGCCCAGGAGATAAAGACGCTGCTGAGCCCTGGTCAAAGCTACATAGAGCAGGCGGCTGCGTTCTTCTCCGTTCAACTCTTTTTCCAGTTCTTTAAAGTTTTGCAAAACCGGGGTTGCTACCAGTTCTTCCTCTTCGTTGCACACCGAGATTCCCAGTCCCTGTCCGGGCAGATATTTAATGCTGACCTTGTCGGTTTCGGTCCGGGCATCCAGGTTCGGTACAAAGACCGTATCCGCTTCCAGACCCTTAGCCTTATGAATCGTCATGATAGTCACAGCATCGCTGGCTACCACCGTTGCAGCAGCTTCCCGCACCTTTTCCTGCCGTTGCTGTTGCAGTTCCTGCAGCCAATCCACGGTAGTACCACCCTGGGCGGCAAAATTTACCGCCAGGGTAACAAATTTCCGGTAGTTAGCCACTTTTTCCCGGCCGCCTTCCTGTAAAAGCTGAACCGTCACGGGATCCAGGGCTTCTTCGATGGCATTCAACAAATCGGGCAGACTTAAGCAGGCGGCCAGCTGCTGTAAATTCTGTAAAATTTTCCAGGCCCGGGCCAGATGCGGCTCCTGTTCCTGAAAACGCGGCAGCTTATCCCACAAAAATTCTTCTTTTCCGTCCAGATATATCCTTGTCAGCCAGTTATCATCAATGCCAAAATACGGCGACCGCAAGACACCGGTCAGGGCTGTGTTATCCCTGGGGTTAACCAGCACTGCGCACAGATTAATTAAATCCAGGATTTCCTGTCGGTCAAAAAAACCGCGCCCGTCCACGATAGCATAGGGAACGCCTGCTTCCTGTAAGGCCGCGGCATAAGTTGCCACCTGGGTCATGGTCCGGAGCAGGATATAAATTTTATTAAAGGCCAGCTTTTCTTCCTGATGCAGTCGGATAATCTCAGCCGCCATCAGGTGTGCCTCACCGAGACGCTCCTCCTCCCGCTGCTCCTTTTGATATTCCAGCACCCATAAATGGGGCTGAAGCTGCCCCAGCTCATCATCTGCTTCCAGCGGCTCAAATATCAGATTATGCTGACGGCCTGCCTCCAGCAACACCGCAAAAATCCGATTACAAAATTCCAGAACCTTGCGCTGGGAGCGGAAATTTTTGGCCAGGACGATTTCCCTGCCACCCTGCTTTTTAATTTCTGCGCGCACTTGGGCAAAAACCTGTACATCGGCGCCGCGGAACCGGTAAATAGATTGTTTGGCGTCGCCTACTACAAATAAATGGTTTCCTAAAAGCTTATCCTTGTCCCCACCGGCCAGCAGATAAATTAACTGGCGCTGGCGTTCATTGGTATCCTGAAATTCATCCACCATCAGATAGCGGAACTTCTGCCGGTATTTGCGCAGGACCTGGGGACTGTTGCTCAAAAGGTCCAGTGCCCTTTGTTCCAAATCGTCAAAGGATAAAAGTCCGGCAGCGGCCTTCTGGTTTTGCACATACGCCCGCAGATCCGTTAAGAAGTGCTGCCAGGCCGGGATAAGCCCCAAAGCTTTTTGCAGCACGGGGATGCTGAGGAAACAATGCAGGTTTTCCCGGATCGCCTTCACCAGCTCCCGGTCGGTTTTACTATTCGCCTTTAAGGTCCCCAAAGTGGACGCCAAAAGCTGGCGCTGCTCCCGGGTCGTCCCGGTTCCAGCCAGCGCCGCCTGCACCTGCGGCCAGTTTTCCTGCAGCCGTTGCCAGTTTTTAGGCGACAACGCCGTTTCCAGGTCGTCGGCACAAGTTTGCTGCAGCCACTGCCTGCTCTGTTCCGCTAAATCTAAAGCCGCTTCATAAGGAGGCCGCAAATCGGCATCCGGCGGTGGAAAATTACCTTCCCGCCATAATTCCGTTACCTGGTTCAGGAAACGGACGCTGCCGTATTCCCCGGTCAACTGCAGCACCTCCGGGTTTTGTGCCCGCAGCTGCTGCCGGACAAAGTTTTTCGTCTGGGTTTCCAGGAAAACATCCGCATCCCGTTCTTCCGCCACCACAAAGGCGGGATCCAGGTTGCTTTCCACCGGATTATTTTTTAAGATACTGTTACAAAGGCTGTGGATAGTGCCAATCTGAGCCTTATCCAGATTGGTAAGCTGTTCCTGCCAGTACGCATGCTCCTCCCCCTGGCTTTGCAGTTTGGCAACGATGCCGCTGCGAATCCGCTGCCGCATCTCGGTCGCCGCCTTACGGGTAAAAGTGATGGCCAGGATTTCCTGGGTACTAACCGGTTTTTTCCCGGTTCCCGGTTGCAAAAGATAAAGATAGCGTTCCACCAGGACGCTGGTCTTACCACTACCGGCGCCGGCAGAAACCACCGTATTCTGTTCCAGGCTATGGATAGCCTCTAACTGTTCTTCCGTATATTTACGCATCTTCATCCTCCCCGGCGGCTGCCTTTTTCAGCAGGGCCAGCCGGCAGACATCCCAGGCCGGACAAAAACTGCTGCACTGAGGTCCGGGCAACGGCTGGAACCGTCCCGCATCCATAGCCGTGATTTCCTGGTCCAGGACCTGCTCCAGGTGCTCCCGCAATTGCGGCAGAGCGGTTAACGGTTCCCCCTCCAGCTCCGTCTTCACGCTAAAAGGAAACTGATATTCCAGTCCGGCATAAGCCACACTGGCCTTGCGTTCGGCCTGTTTGAGCACAAAATAGCCGCCGCCGGTCACCTGTGCCTCCGGATCCTGCCGCTGAAGATAGGTTTCCGCAGCCCATATATACAGAGGCAGCTGCAGGTTACTGTGCAGGAATTCCTTAGCCGCCGGCGCCGTACTGGTTTTATAATCTGTAATAAAATACTGCTTGCCTTCCCGTTCCAGACGATCGATCCGGCCGTTTAAAAAGATGGTTTTAGAGGGCAGCTTAATAGCCAGGGCCTGCTCTGCGCCGCCAAAGTTTGCTTCCACTGCCGCCGGACGGTACTGCCAGGCCGCACTGTACGCCAGTTCCTGCTTGAGCCAGCGGTGCAGGATCCGTAAAACCTGTAACTTATCGGCTTCCCAAAAATCCGATGCCACAATCTGCCCCTGCCGGATAAAATCCTGGCAGCAGGCGTCAAAATCCGCATCCAGTTCCTGTCTGAGGATTTCCTGAGGTGCCAGATGTAGCGGCTGCCCCAGATGGGCGCCAATAAATTTTTCCAGGATGGCATGAAGTAAACTACCCTGCACATCGGGACGGATATTTTCCACCGCCTCCGCCGTCTCTCCCTGCCTCCAGACATAACTGTACAGGAACTGAAAAGGACAAGCCAAATAACTTTCCAATTTGCTGGCACTGAAATAGCTGCCGATTTTGGTTTGTACCCCTGGCAGTAAATCTGTTTCCGTCAGGAGACCGTTATAAGGACAGTCTGAAGGTGCCGCCGCTCTGTATGTATCTACAGCTGCCGCAGTTAAAAAGCCATGCTCCACATATTTTTCCAGCGCTTTTGTTTCTCCCCGTGCCGCCCAAAAATGTTTATATTCAGCCAGCGAAGCCAGCTTGTCTGCCGGCACTGGTTCGGTGCGCACACGCTTTAGCTCCGGCCCGAAAAGAGCCACCAGGTCATCCACGTACGGAGAAGCTCCTTCCTGCTCGTCCGGGGCATAGGTACAGATAAGAGCTTTAGTTGCCGCTGCACACGCCGTAGCAAAAAACAAAGCATCTTCCGCATAACCTTCCTGGGAACCCGGTACATCAATACCCAGGATTCTCAGGGCGCCCCGTTCACCATCATCATAAATCCAGTTTTCTGTCTGCAAGGAAGGGAACTCATGTTCCCTGAGACCCAGCACATAGACATAGGGAAAATGTAAACCTTCCACTTCCGGAGCTGCCAGGATCGTTATGCCTTCGGTACTGCCACTATCTAAAAGCACGGAACGGGTACGGGCTTTTTCCTGCAGCAGCTGGATAAACTCCGTTCTGGTCACAGGACGAGCTGCCAAATTACTGCTCCGGGCATCTTCCTTAAGCTGCTGGCACAATTCCTCCAGGACAGCCGTTGCCGTCACGAGGGATTTAAATGCTTCCATATTAATCTTGCCGCCGCGATACAACGCTCCGGCCTTAGCTGGCACCTGCAAAGTTTGCAGGAAAGCAGCTAACAGGTCGCTGTAAGCCGCCAGAGTAGCACGTTCCGGTACGGCTGCCGCCTGTTCCTGCAGTTTTACCAGCGTTTCCTGTGCCTCAGGTTGAGTGGTCCGCGCCAACTGCCAGGCCTCCTCCGCCTGCTGGACATAATGCAGCCGGCTTTGTGCCACCAGCGGTGCCATCTTCAGGCCCTGAAAAAGTTCCTGCAGCGGCAGGCAGAGAAAATGCAGCACTGCCTCGGCCTGTTCCCGGCCAAAACCCTGGCCCAGGCGTAAAAAAGCCAGGGCGTATTCCACGATCGGAGTAGTATGCAGCGCCGTGACCTGTGGTAAAACCGTAGGGATGCCGTAAGCATCGCACAGTCTCCTGAAACCGGTATATTTTTCCAGGTTGCGCACCAGGATAGCAATGTCACAGCCCGGCACTCCGGACTGCAGGCGTCCCTTGACCTGGCGTAAAACCTGCGCTTGCTCATCAGCACTGTCCAGCGTTTCCCATAGCTGGACCTCCAACGCTTCCCGGTCCTGTGCCGGAGCTTGATAAGGCACAGCACCGCTGCGCCGCAAATTGGCGGTCAGATAAGCTAAGGACCCGGTCCTGGTGGTCTGCCGCGGCAGCCAGGTAGTTTTAACTTCCGGTCCCAACAATGCCGTCAAAGCTGCCAAAGTACTCTCCGAGGCAGCAAAAACCCGGGGCCGGTCCGGTTCATAAACCAGTGCCACCTTCACCTCTGCCAGCTTACTTAAAGCCTGAATAATCTCCAGCTGCAGGGCGTCATAAGCATAAAAGCCGTAGAAATACAGATGATGCCAGGGCATGGTAAATCCTGGTTTCTGTACGGCGGCAACTGCCAGACGGTACAAACCTTCTACGTCAAAAAGTTTATGTTCCTGTAAATATTTTCTATAAGCCGTATACAGTCTGGCAACTTCCCGGTCTTTCTCCTGGCGGTCGGCGTCCCGGTTTTCCCAAAACGCAAACGCCTCTGTCACCTCGTCTACGGTTACACCGCTCCGTCCAAACTGACTGAGCAGCGAGGTCATGGCTTTGATGAAACCCGGCTTGGCGGCCAGGGCAGCAAAATACGTAAGCTGCTCCCCGGCCGTCAGCTGCGCCACCAGTTCGGACACGATTAATTCCTGGGCCGTGCGGCTGATTTTCTGCACGGTCTTCATCCCGGCCTGGCGCAAGATAGCGTTGGCCAGATAATCAAACGTGGCCGTATTGAGTCCGGCGCCACGTCCTGTCTGCACCAGGTTCCTGGTCGAAGTCACCAGCATCGTATTTTTATACGGGAAAGCCGCCGCCTCCTGGAAAAAAGACGGAGCCGCGCTGTCTCCCAAAGGTACGCACACTAAGTTAAACATGATCCCACCTGCCTTATGTTTTCTATTATAGCATAAGCCTTTGCCACTTACTAAAAAAAGGCCCATCCGCAGATGAGCCTTGGCATATGAACTTGTCAGCGCAGCTGCTTGCGTTCACCGGTACTCTGATCTTCCAGGTACAGATTGTCCAGGTGCAGCTTGCCCCGGATAATCTGGAAGGCATCCGATTTCACCTGGCCGAACTTGGTAGTGATCACCACGTTCTTAAAAGTGAGGACCTTATCAATATTCTTAAATTCACCCCGGATACTTTCAAAAGGCACTAACATATAAGACCCCGCTCCCGAGGTAAAGGAACCATAAGTCAGAGTAGTCTTGGGATTACCGTCCGAGCGGATCTTCACATCTAATTCCACGTCACAGCGAATCTTGGGATCATGGGCGGCGATCATGGCTTTCAACGCATGTCCCAGGATGTCCAGGCTGTAGCCCTTGGTATCCAGATTAAACTCGCCGGAGGCATCTACGTTACCGCCATAAACATTGGCCGTAATCTTGCTGGCCTTAATGAGACCGTCCGCATAGTGGAAAAAGCCCATCACATTAGTAAAATCCAGCGCCGGGATGGTCAGCGCTTCCATCCGCAGGGCGCCATCGATAACCACATCGGGCAGGGTTCCCGTGATACTGGCATCCGTGGAAACTGTCTCATGGACATCAATACCAGAGCCCAGGGAGGCAGGATTACATTCCGTGATATTCAAGCTCAGATTGCACACAGGCTGCTGTTGTTTTAAATCCACAGTTCCTTTTATAACCAGGCCCTGAGCCACGATGGTCCCGCCAAAAGGACCGCTGGAAAAATTAATCTCCAGTTTATCCCGCGTGTTTAAATGGATGTCGGCATCTACATCCTTCATCGTAAAATTACGTTTCTCGTAAATGGTAGTTAGTACGCAGTTATTTAACAGCAGACGGAAATCAAAATCTTTCTGCCCGATAATCTTACTGGTGGCCCATTGTTCCTTGCTGACCGGCTGACGTTTGCCGTTCTTGCGTACCGCCTTCACATCACGTTTAGAACGGTCAACGTCCTTGACGCTCATATCCTTATTAAAATTAAGGTTAATGATCGCATTATCTAATTCCACACTTTTAATCATGGTCGTAGAATAATTCCTGGTCACCACATCCCAGGGGCTCACATGGATATATCCTTCCGGAATCTGGGCCAGTTTTTCACCTTCAGGACTGAGCCAGACCAGGTCGTGAAAAGAAACCTTGCCTAACGGATTAGCGCTGAGCCGGCCCACGGTCAATGTTCCTTGCAGTACATGCTGCCTGGCAATTTCCCGGTTAAAAATTTCCGCCGCCCGGATGCTGGCCAGATAACATAACGTATAAAAGACAACCGCTGCCAGAAGTACCAGCACCGTTATAACCTTAATTTTTCCTAATGCCAAAAATTTCCGCCACACATTAACACCTGTACTTTATTGTAAATTCTTAAATAATCGTTTAAGTAATGCTTATTGTATCACAAGCCCGGAAAAATGCAAGCGCCCTAATAAAAAAAAGACAACGGGGATAACCCGTTGTCTCAGCGTCTAAAATTATTTATTACCGCCTAACATCTTGCCTACCATACCCATCAAACCGGAAGCAGCACTTCCTGCATCTTCAGAGCCTTCGGTAGCATCAGCAGCATTCTCCGTAGGAGCAGCACCGCCTAAATTAATACCAAATTCCTCACCTAACAGGCCCAGGACATCTGCACCCAGATTGGTGCCGGCTAATTCCTTGGCCGTTCCCATAGGATCACTCTGGAATTTGCTCATCAAGGCAGGGTCACTGGAAATTTGTGCAATTAAGTCAGCAGCTAATTTTTCTTTATTTGCAGCCATCCTTACTTTGCTTCCTCCATAACGACCTTGGCGCCCTTAGCATTGCGGCGTACGCTGTCAATACCGTTCATGCAGGACGGTTTAGCAGTATAGCCTTCAGAAGCCAGGATAATTTCGCCATTCTTGGCCGTCAGACGGAAACGGAATTCACCCTTCTTATCGGCATAAACTTCAAACTTGGGAGCCTTGGCCTTCTTATAGCCTTCTGCAGTCTGGTCTTCCAAGGCAGCCTTGGGAGCATTGGTCTCAACGCTTTTAATGCCGTTTTCGCATGCCGCTTCGCTATTGTACACTTCGGATGTGCCAATAACCTGGCCGTTACCTGCCTTTAGAACGAAATGGCAACCGGCTTTGGACTTCTTAATACAGAACTTGCCCATGTTGATCATCCTTTCCATAAAAGAAATTTTGTACCTAGCAGCCGCTTTCACGGCATGCCTTTACCTTATTATACACTTTCAGAAAAGAAATGCAAACAAAATTTAGAGAAAACTACATTTTTTGTGTTAATATTTTAACAAGTCTGAAGAGCGGCAATATAACTTTCTATCAAAAGAATATACAAAAGCTATTTTTCACCTTTGACACACAATTTCAAAAACCATTATTTCTTTAGCACCAGCTTTTTACCATGTGTATTTCTTGCCGGTATCCTTCCAGGTCATTAGGCGTTTCCAGGACAAAATATTGGTCCCGCAACCGGGGATGCAAGACCAGTTTGCGGAGCGCCGCAGCACCAATCTGCCCCTGTCCCAGGCAGGCATGCCGGTCTTTATGGCTGCCCAGTCCGTTCTGACTGTCATTTAAATGTATAAATTTTAGCCGGTCCAGACCCAGGATGCGATCAAAAGCTGTCAGCACTCCGTCCAGATTCCCTACGATGTCATAACCGGCATCAAAGACATGGCAAGTATCCAGGCAGATGCCCAGTTTGTCTTGCTGCTGCACACCCCGGATAATGGCAGCCAATTCCTCAAAACGGCTGCCCACCTCGCTGCCCTTCCCAGCCATAGTTTCCAGGAGCACCGTCGTGGTCTGCTCCGGTTTAAGAATCTTATTCAGCAAAGCCGTGATCATTTCTATGCCCCGGTCCACGCCCTGACCTGTATGACTGCCCGGATGAAAATTATAAAACTGGCCCGGCGTATGCTCCAGGCGTTGCAGGTCGTCCGCCATGACTGTGTAGGCAAAATCCCTGGTTCTGGGTGTAGCCGAACAGGGATTTAACGTGTAGGGTGCATGCGCCAGGATACGTGAAAAATTATGAGCTGCGGCCAATTCCAAAAATTTATGCACGTCCTCCTGGTCTAAAACTTTAGCCTTGCCACCCCGGGGATTACGGGTAAAGAACTGAAACGTGTCCGCACCGATTGCGACGGCAGTCTCGCCCATCTTATAATAACCATCGCCGGAAGATAAATGGCAGCCAATATGAATCATGACCGGCGTCCTTCGGCTTTTTCCTGAAACCTGGCGGCAGCTACCGCGACTCTCCGGTGGGATCCGGTGGCAATTATTCCTGCAGCATCCGCTGCTTCCAGGACAAACTCAAAACTACGCTCCGTATGTGCCTGTAACCTAGCCGTTACGGTAACCGTTGCCCCCACAGGCGTAGGCGCTTGATGTTCTACCTGGAGAGAAACACCCACCGTGGTCTGACCTGCAGCCAGATAACCTGCCGCCAGTTGCAGGGCCGCATTTTCAAACAAAGCCGCCAGCACCGGTGTTGCCAGCACTTTTAAAGTACCGCTGCCTACGTTGACGGCCAGCATAGATTCTTCCACCGTTTTCTTTAAAGTAAATTCTGTCTGTTGCATCCTGGTTTCTCCTTCATTAAACTTTAAGCTTACGCATTCTCCAGAGTTTTTTTACTTGCTTGTTTCATTATACAATATCTCTACTCTCTTGGCTAATGCTTAGCCAAACTTAAACTTCCTAATTAATACAAATATAAACTAATCCAGATAAGAATTAAATTAGTAAAAAAATGTTAGTAGTATTATTTACTAATATCTTCTTTTGTGTTAGAATAATACAAATTGTTAAAGGAGACTCTCACATGTCAGCGTATTTTGACTTTAATTATCCTTTACAGCTTAAAATACAAAATAAGCTCTGTCTTGTCATTGGCGGCGGTAAAATTGCCGCACGCAAAGCCGGCAGATTATTAGCCGCCGGTGCTAAGGTAACGGTGATTGCTACCCGTGTTCTGCCTTCTTTGCAAGAACTGGCTCTAAAACAACAGCTGAATTTATATGTGCGCCCTTACATCCCCACCGATCTAAAGGGTGCATTTTTAGTGGTTGCAGCCACGGATGACGCTGAGGTTAATGCCAGGATTGCCCGCGATGCTGAGCCATTACAGCTTTTGGTCAATGTGGTGGATGCGCCGGAACTGGGAAATTTTCTCGTTCCCGGAGCTTGCACCCTGGGTCAGCTTACTTTTACCGTAGCTACCAGCGGCAATCCGCTGCTGACTAAATTACTGCTCCAGGATTTACAAGCCACTTATGGACAGGACCTGGCGGCTTTTGCTGCTTTTCTCAGCACCCAAAGATCATGCGTGCAGCAGCTTTTACCCACACCGGCAGAACGCCAGGTATTTTGGCGCCGGGTGTTAACCGGGGAATTGCTGCAACAAGTAAAAGCAGGACAGCGTACGGTAGCGGAAAACAAAATTCTCAGCGCCGTCGAAAATTTAAAATTATAAGTTGGCGCACCCATTTAAGCCGCGTCAGTTTTATTCCTAACTTATTTTACAAGGAGGCACACGCAAGTTGAAGTCATGTATCCGTATCGGCACCAGACATAGCCAGTTAGCCCTCTGGCAAAGTACCTATATTGCCGGCTTGCTGCAGAAGCGGTATCCGGAATGCGATATCCGTCTGCAAAAAATTACCACTACCGGCGACAAAATCCTGGATAAACCCCTGGCCAAGATTGGCGGTAAAGGCCTGTTTACCAAAGAACTGGAACAGGAACTTTTAGACGGCACCATCGATCTGGCGGTGCACAGTCTCAAAGACATGCCCACCCAGCTGCCGGCTAATTTATGTTTAACAGCTATCACGGCCCGGACTTCGCCGTATGATGTCCTGGTCAGCAAAAAGTATCAACATTTTGCCGAGCTGCCTGCAGGTGCGGTTCTGGGTACTTCCAGTCTCAGGCGTCAGGCGCAGCTGCTCGCCGTCCGTCCAGATCTGAAGCTGGTCAATCTGCGTGGCAACGTGGATACCCGCCTGCGGAAACTGGAAGAAGGAACCCTGGATGGCATTATCCTGGCGGAAGCAGGACTGACCAGACTGGGCCATGCCAACCGTATCAGCGAAGTGCTGCTGCCGCCTTTATGTCTGCCAGCCGTGGGTCAGGGAGCCCTGGCTATCGAAACCCGGACTGACAATGCGGAAATCCGGCAGCTGCTTGCTTTCTTGAACGATGAGGACACAGCGTACGCTACCACAGCGGAAAGAGCTTTTCTGGGCCTGGTGAACGGCGGCTGCCTGGTACCCATGGGTATTTTTGGCCAGGTTCGGGGTGAGCTGCTCCATGTGGGCGCCGTCATTGCTTCCCTGGACGGAAAAAAGGTAATCCGGGACAGCATCGGAGGCAAGA